>CALCOR010000158.1 GCA_937897085.1 uncultured euryarchaeote
CACGCGCGCTGCCTACTGGAGTCCGTTTCGGGACGGTTTCTCTGCGGCTTGAAGAGGGAAACGAGCAGTACGAGGCGACCACGCTGCGCACCGACCTCGAATATCGCGATGGCCGGCGCCCCGAGGAGGTGGATTTCGGTGATTCGCTAGCACAGGACCTGCGCCGACGAGATTTCACCATCAACGCGATGGCGGTCGACCTCGCCCGACAGCAGCTGCACGACCCGTTCGACGGACAGGTGGACCTCGAAGCCGGCTGCCTGCGAGCAGTGGGAGATGCACGAGAGCGCCTTTCCGAGGACGGCCTGCGCATCATGCGCGCCTATCGGTTCATGGACCGCGGCGATGCGGGCCTGTGGCAGCCTGATGAGGCGCTGGCCAGTGCGCTCATCGAATGTCAGAAAATGCTGACGCTTGTGAGCAGCGAGCGCATCTGGCACGAGTTGCAACTCATCCTGTCCGGCGCCAACGCCGCTGGCATCCTCGACAGGCTCGCTGCTGATGGCGTGCTCGGCCTGCTGCTCCCTGAATGGACCTGCAATGTCGATCTTCAGCACAGGTGCAGCGCTACCGGAGCGGAGGCGGTGGCGGCAAGGCTGGCACTGCTGGCACATGGGACGGACCGCGGTCGGGTGGAGTCGGCACTGCGTGACCTCACCGCGCCGCGGAAGATGCTCGATGCGGTGCAGGAACTCCGGCGGCGGCTCGGCACGCTGCCTCAGGCCACCTCATCAGAACAACTCCGCCTCTATCGAGTCGCTCTGGGTGCGCGCTTGGAGCAACAGCTCCACTGCGAGGCTTCACTGGATGCTGATGCTACTGCCGCAGTACGCGAGGCGTTGACTTCCCTCCCAGTCAACCAAGCGGGAGACCTCCCCTTGATGGACGGGAACAGACTCTCCGAGAGCACGGGATTGGAACCCGGAGAGCGACTCGGTCGACTGAAGGCCTGGCTGCATCGCATCCAGATAGAACAGGATCTCGCCACCGTCGCCGATGTCGAGTCGGCTCTTGCCGACTTGGATTGGCAGGATGGGCCGTCAGACGACTGGCCGCGAGTCAGTTGGCCTTGAATCAGCATCACGGCTTCAGGTTGCGGGCAATCACGATTCGCTGCACTTCCTGGGTGCCCTCGTAGATCTGCGTGATCTTGGCATCGCGGAAGAAGCGGGCCACCGGGTACTCCTCGGTGTAGCCGTATCCTCCGAGAACCTGCACCGCCCTCTCTGCGACCCACATCGCAGTATCACCGGCGTATAGTTTGGCGATGCTCGCTTCCAGAGTGTGCCGATGGGCACCCTCGCCGTAGTGCTTGCCTTTCGCCCACGCCGCTCTATAGACCAGTAGGCGGGATGCATCTATGCGCGTCGCCATATCGGCCAGATAATTACCGATCGCTTGATGGTGGGCGAGCGGTTTCCCGAATGTCTCCCGTTCGTGAGCGTACTTCAGCGCCGCCTCAAAGGCCCCCTGAGATATTCCCAGCGCTTGGGCGGCAATCCCTATGCGACTGTTGTCAAGCGCGTTCATGGCTATGGCGAACCCGCCTCCAACCTCACCGAGCACGTTGGCGGCAGGAACCCGGCAGTCCTCGAGCACCAGTGAGCAGGTGTCGGATGAGCGGATGCCCAACTTGTCCTCCTTCTTCCCCACGGAGAAGCCTTCGAATCCACGCTCGACGATGAACGCGGTTGTCCCTCCGTGCTTCTTCACACCGTAGTCCGGATGGTCGACGACCTTTGCGAACAGCACGTAGATGTCGGCACTGTCACCGTTGGTCACCCACATCTTTGTTCCGTTGAGGATGTAATGCTCGCCATCGTCAGAGAGTTTCGCTTTGCATGCGAGCGCCGCCGCATCTGTTCCCGCACCCGCTTCTGAGAGTGAGTATGCCCCCACCTCGGTTCCTGAAAGGCGACTGAGATACTCTTGTTTCAGCGCGTCGCTGCCGTGCAGTGCGATGGTTTTGCAGCACAGCCCGACATGCACCGCGAAGAACACAGCGAATGATGGGTCGACGCGCGCCAGTTCCTCGATGATGATTGCCTCGGAGATGTCGTCGAGCGGATTTCCGCCATATGTCTCCGAGATGGTGATTCCCTGCAGACCGAGTTCACAGAAGCGCTGCCACTCCTCGACAGGAGCCTGCTGCTGCTTGTCGCGTACCTCGATGGTCGGAGTCAGTTCGGCTTGCGCCCAATCGCGTACCAGGTCGCGGACCATCTGCTGTTCTTCGCTCTGCTCAAAATCCACAGCCGACCCTCCTGAATGGCGAACAGCGACCGATTCATGAAGGAATCCCCCGGCCCCATGGGGTGTGGAGGGGCTATCCTGAACGGTCGAATTATTCAAATAACGGACTTGGCACGGCTCGCCGGAAGGGTGCTCGAATGTCGGACGGGGAATACATCGAATTCAAGATAGTTGATGGGAGAAAGTACTCGAAAGAGCACCTCTGGTTCGAGGTCGTCAACAAGGATGATCACACCTTCAAGATCGGCATCAGTGATTTCCTTCAGGCCGACATGGGCGACATCCTTCGGGTCATCCTGCCGCAGCGACATGATGTGACGGAGTTCTCGGAGTACGAGATCGATGATGATTCGGATACGGGCAATGGTGCCAAAGATGCAGGCCCCACTGGTGATGAGATGGCCGAGGGAGAGACTCTGGTGACTCTGAGGAGCGAGGACCTGAGTCTGGCTATCGAATCCCCATTCTCAGGGCATGTGATCGAGCTCAACGGAGAAGTAGAGGACGCCCCGGAACTCATCAACGACGACGCCTACGGAGACGGCTGGCTGATGATAGTCAAGCCCCACGACTTCGAACCTGAGGAAGAACTCCTCGAACCCGACGAATACCTAGAGCACCTTCACGAAATCTGACGGCCACCGGTGAACTGGTAGCGTGGTAGCGGCTGTTCTGATTGCAGGACGCCAGCTGGATTGGATTCTAATTGACCCAATGGTAGGAGCGGGCACCTTCGAGGACGCCTTCTGTTTCGACATCGATCAGTGCGAACTCTCCTGAGGGTTTGACGACGCTCTTGTGGAGTGTCCCCTTGTGTAGTTCGGTGTAGGTCATCTCATCTATGGCCATACGTCCGGCAAGCCGCTCGAACAAGTTCCAGCCAGAGACCACCTCACGCCAGTGCTCAGACACCTTCCCTTCGAACACCTTCGCCTTGGCGCCTGATCCATACCCGCACAGCCCGAATGTGCCACCCTCGAGTGCTGTGTTCTCCTCGTAGTCGGACTCGAAGGTCGACATGAGGGCCAGGAAGATCGAGCCGGTATATTGGTTGCCGATGAGGCTTGAGGCACGTTGCCCCTTCTCGATTCTGATCAAGTGGAATTTCTGGTACGCAGCGGTTTTGGAGATGGCCCGTCGGTATCCGTTGGCTGACTTCTCGAAGGACAACTCTCCTTCGGGAGTGTCCTCGAAGTCGTCGCGCAGCGGCTCCTCGCCGATATCTGCAATGATCTCATCCCACACCGG
>CALCOR010000159.1 GCA_937897085.1 uncultured euryarchaeote
AAGGACGAGGAGTGGCTGGCGAAGCAGCCCAAGGTGGGAGATTCAGAGAAGCCAGAGGACTGGTTGGGCAAGTTCACCAAGGGGGCCAGCGACACAGGGCAGGCCGTCGTGGGGGCGGTCGTGGAGGCACCCAAGGTCGCAGCAAGGGTGTTCACCGATCTGTTCACTTCGAAATCTAAGAAGCGCGCAGAGGAGCGGGAGAGACCTTCCGAGGATCTCCTGGACGCAGCCAACGTCGTGCTCGAACATCACGAGGGTGAGCGGGAATTGGAACGGCTGGATGACATGGCCGATGGCCTGCTCGATCGTGGAGACAAACACCCAGCGAACATCGCGCTACCGCCATCCGAACAGGTGGCCGGCAGAACGGTGCGCAAGCCCAAGCGTGTTCCTGCCACGAAGCGAAAGACGGCCTCCAAGGGCAAGGCTACCACCGCGGTGGCGGTTGGCATCGAGACTCCAGACACCGAGCCGGAGGATTCACAGGCCGCTTCAACCCCCGTGCGCAAGGACGATGACGATGATCTCGACCTCGACCTGTGAGGCTGCTGGATGACCTGGATTGCTGGAGTGGACGAAGCAGGGCGCGGGCCGTGCCTCGGACCATTGGTGGTGGCTGCCTTCGCACTCCCTCAAACCGATCTGGAGTTGCTCGTTGAGAATGGGGTGAACGATTCCAAACAGTTGGACCCTGCTGAGCGTCAGCGCGTCGCTGACTGGCTCAGGAATGAGGGCGCCGAGCGCGGGTGGCGCATGCAGGTGCACAGTTCGAGTGCGCGTGACGTCGATCTTGCCATGCAGGTGAGCAATCTCACCAGTCATGAGATCGACATCTTCGCTCTCCTGCTCGACGCTGTCATCGGTGGTGCAGGGGATCTGGGTGGCGGAGTGCTCGCCCTTGATGCCTGTCACACAAATGCCCACCGATTCGGGGAACTTGTCGCCAGCCGGCTCGATTCCTGGCCGTGGGCAGGCTGGGTCATGGACAGTCGCCATCGACACGACGAAACGAATCCGGCGGTGTCAGCGGCTTCCGTGCTGGCGAAGGTAGAGCGGGACGAACAGGTGCGAACTCTGGAAGCAGAACTCGAAATCCCGATCGGGTCGGGATATCCCAGTGACACCAGAACGCGGGAGGCACTGTCGGCACTCGTTGCAGGCGACGAACCGTGGGAGCACCTGCGCTGGGGTTGGGCCACGATCTCCGCTGCGTGGGAGGCATCTCATGGGAGCGCGGTCCCTCTGCGGCCGAGGGACGGTCAGTTCAGACCTGGTCAGCAGCGCCTGTCCTTGTGAGGAGAAACGAGGCTGCGTTATCGCAGGTGTGTCCCAATCGTCAAGAGGGGTCGGCAACAGGACGGCGCGATTCAGATGGCTGATGTGGACGCACTCTCACAACTTGCGCGCAAGTACAGCCTGCAGAACGCGCTCGAATACGATGGTGAGGGGCAGGTCAAGTCGGTGATGGGCCGAGTGTTCGGTGAACAGCCTGAACTGACTACCCAAGCAAGCTTGCTCGGTCCATTGGCTGCGGAAGCCGTCGCTGAGGCCAACAGCCTCTACGCCGAGCATGGGGCCGAGCATGTGCGCCAACTTCTCGCTGACGAGTTCCCCGACGCGCTCGAGAAGCGGGTGCACGAGCGCAGGGAGGGACTGCCCGAACTACCGAACAGCGAGGGGGGCGAACTCGTGTTTCGCTTCGCCCCCAATCCGAACGGCCCGCTCACTCTCGGCCATAGCCGCGGCGTGATCATCAACAGCGAGTACTCACGTCGGCACGGTGGACGAATGGTTCTCCGCTTCGACGACACCGGCATCAAGACCAAGCCACCGCTAGCCGATGCTTACGGATGGATCGACGACGAGTTCCGCTGGCTCACCGGCCGCCCACCCGACGTGCGCCTGCTGGCGTCGGAGAGGATGGATCTCTACCTAGACAAGGCGAGGGATTGTCTGGCGCAGCATATCTGCTACGTCTGCACCTGCACCGCTGACGAGTTCAAGGTAACCAGGGTGGCACGCGAGGCCTGTCCGTGCCGCAGCCGATCATCCGAGCAGAACCTTGCGGAATGGGAGAAAATGCTCGACGGGACCTACGCTGAGGGAGAGGCGGTAGTGAGAGTTCTCACTGACATGGGAGAACGAAACCCGGCCCTACGCGACTGGCCTGCACTCAGAATCCAGATTGGAGAGCACCCGCTGGTGGGCACGCGCTACAGAGTCTGGCCGCTGCTCGACTTCCAGAGCGCCATCGATGACGAAGAGCAAGGAGTCACGCACATCATCCGCGGCAAGGACCTGATGGACTCGACCCGCAAGCAGACACAACTCTACGACAAGCTGGGCTGGACCTACCCCGAGACCCTCTACTGGGGCAGAGTGAAGGTACACGAGTTCGGTGGATTCTCCACCTCGCAGATGCGGGCAGACATCGACGCGGGTGACTACTCCGGCTGGGATGACATCCGCCTCCCTACCATCCGCGCGCTGCGCCGCCGCGGCTTCACGGCCGAATCCCTCCGGTTGTTCTGGCTCGAACTGGGATTGACGCAGAAGGATATCTCAGTGCCCTTGGCGACTCTGGAGGCGCACAACTCTGGGATCGTCGACGCCTCCACCCCCAGGCTCTCATTGCTACGTGACCCAGTACGTCTGGCGCTCGATGTCTCCGCGGTAGAGATGCCCTCCGAGTTGGTTCTGCCCAACCATCCGACTGAGGATCTGGGAGTCAGAACATGGGGGTTCGACACTGACGGCGGCCTGGAGGTACTCATAGAGAAGGGAGACCTGGATGTAGCTCTCTCCGGTGACGGCGTGCTGCGACTGAAGGAGTTCGCCGACATCGCAGTGACATCTGATGGCGGGGGGAGGATACTGCACTTCGAGAAGGGCGACGGCGTGCGCATCGTTCACTGGCTGGCAGCCGGAGTCGAGCGGGAAGCGGTGCTGCTGCACCACCTCGAGGCGGAGTTGGAACAGCCGTGCATGCTGGAATCAAATGACCATGCAGAGGGCACGCTGGTGCAGTTGGAGCGAATCGGGTTCGCCCGCATTGAGCAGGTCGGCGATGATGAGCGACCCTGGCGGCTGGTCTGGACCCACGGATGAATCCGAAAGTCAAAGGCGGACGACGGCGAGTGGGTAACGTGGTCGAAGAGGACAGCGGGCGCACGTCAAGGGAGCGGATGGTGCAGGAGCAGATCGTCGCACGAGGACTTACCGACGAGCGGGTGCTGGCGGCGATGCGCGCGGTGTCGCGTCACGAATTCGTTCCCTCTGCATCCATCGCCGAGGCGTATGTCGATTCGCCACTCTCGATCGGGTTCGGGCAGACCATCAGTCAACCGTACATGGTCGCCTACATGTCTGAGCAACTGACTGGTATCCCAGAAGGTGCCAAGGTGCTCGAACTAGGGACGGGAAGCGGCTATCAGGCAGCGGTGTTGGTGGAGATGGGATTCGAGGTACACACCATCGAACGCATCCCAGAACTGGCCGAGACGGCCCGCGCCACGCTTGACAGACTGGGGCTGTCGCCCGCCAGCCTGAACGTCTCGGATGGCCATGCCGGCTGGCCACGCGAGGCCCCCTATTCCGCCATCATCGCCACCGCCTGCGCCAAATCGGTTCCCGAGGAGTGGAGCAAG
>CALCOR010000160.1 GCA_937897085.1 uncultured euryarchaeote
GTTCTGCGAGTGGTCGTTCCCGCTGTGGCAGGAGCACTTCCCGGCCAACTTCGAAGGTGTCACCCCCGAGATGCTGTGGCAGGCGGTCAATCAGGTCGAGGCGAGCCTGATCCGCGTCGAGGCGGACGAGGCGACCTACAATCTGCACGTCATGATCCGCTACGAGGTGGAGAAGCTGCTCATCAACGGCGAGTTGGAGGTGGACGACCTTCCTGACGCCTGGGACGACATGTACGAGCGCTTCCTCGGTATCCGTTCACCCACCCGCACTGAGGGCGTGCTGCAGGACGTCCACTGGTCGATGGGCGCCTTCGGCTACTTCCCCACCTACACTCTGGGTAACCTCTACTCCGCCCAGTTGCTGCAAGCGGCTGAGAAGGACATCGGCGACATCGACGAGCAGGTGAGACAGGGTGACTTCGAGCCTCTGCTGAACTGGATGCGCACGCACGTGCACGCGAGGGGGAGCATCCTGGAGCCGGCCGAGCACATCGAGGAGGCGACCGGTGAGCAGCCCAAGCCGGATGCGTTCGTCGCCTATCTGGCCGACAAGATCGGTCGTCTGTATGGGGTCTGAACGGGCGAAGGGCAAAAGGCAGCCACCGCGGTTGTGCGGTTCGTGGCCGACCCGACTGTGCCCCGCGCTCTGTCCGAGGTGTCGTGGTTCACCCGTCACATGCCGCGCGCAGCCTCCTCGGTGCTGCTCGGTCGCACGCGGGTCTACGCTGGCGACTGGGACGGACATCTCGTCGCCTGGGACGGTGATGGCGATGAGTGCTGGAAGGCTGACGCCGAGGACCGGGTCGAATGGATGGCCGGGGCGCGGGATGCACTCGATTCGAATGGTGAGCGCGCGCCGTTCATCTGCGCCACCGCCGGTTCCGACCTTGTGATTCTGGATGCTGCCACTGGAGAGGAGCGCTGGCGATATGTGCTCGAAGGCTCAGCCGATCTGGTCGCCTGCATGGATGACGGCTCGCGCGTGGTGGCAACTTCATCGGTCTACGAAGTGGACTACAACGACTTCATCGAGTCGACCTGCTGGAGATTCGATGCCGATGGCGAACTGCTGCGCTCTGACATCTTCGAGGAGCGACCGTGGCACCTCATTCTGGATGAGGGTGCGGCGGCAACCATGGGGTTGGGCCGCCCGCGCTGTGGATTGATGCATCAGACCGATGAGGGCTGCGAGCACCTACCACACGCGCCCGACGATCCGATCCTGTGTGGTGTCACAGGAGAATCACAGACCATGTTCGGCCATGCCAGTGGAGACATCTCCGCACTCGACCCGGATGGCATGGAACTCGAGGTGTTCTCGGTGGACAGCGATGACAGCGTGCTCCAGATGGACTGCGGCCCGCAGCATGCGGTCACGGGTGGTGACGGCGCGGTGCTGCGCGGCTTCGAGATCTGTGAGGGCTGCCCTAATGCTCGCTGGGAGGTCGATGTCGCCGGTCCGGTCGACGATCTCGTGCTCGGATTCGAGCTCTCCGGCTCCGTATCCGTATGGGTGGCGACTTGGGACGGGCTGCGCGCGACCATCGAGGTCCGCTCGGCTGACGACGGCTCCCTTTTCGCTACCTTGGACCCCGGATTCCGTGTCCGCTCGCTCGATGCTCGCGACGATCGCATCGCCATCGGCACCGATGACGGCAGCGTTCACCTGCTGCGTCAGGAGTTGCTCGAGCGCCGCCTTGAACAGGAGCCGAAAACTCCCCAATTGGATGACGATGAAGGTTCATCCCATCGCCACGAGATGCAGGAGCGTCTGCGCGCGCTGCGTGGATGAGCAGACTTCGGCTACTCCGCCTCCACCAGATTACCTGATATGTGATATTTAATTGATTAATATTGCATCAATCTCCAGTGGAAATAATGGTTTGGGACAGCGTTTTCGGCTGGAAACACTACCGATATTCAGAAACATTTATGAGCCGGACGCCCCTCAGGGAGGCTTGTCGCTCTTGAAGAGTGATGGGGAAGGCCTCGGCCGACCCTACGCCCAGCTGCCGGCGTGGGCCCTTCGGGGGCGAAAGTCGGCTGCCTTTGCGAGAGATTGCAGGGGCAATGACTGGAGAGGAATCGACCTCGGTCGAGAGCTCGAAAGTCACGCAGGAATTGATGGCCGTTACGGCGGTTGTCAGCCTGATCGAATGGGGTAGCGGACCTAAAGGAAAGCCGACCCAGACGGACAGGACCAGGGGAGCGGAACCAATCGCAAGAGAGGGAAAGCGAACCACTCGCTGCGAGGAGTGAAGGTGATGGAACACGCATCGGCCGGAATCCGTGATGAGGGGGGGAGGAAACCGCAAGGCGACCGAACCACCACTGAGCAGAGGAAGATCGGAGCGTGGGATGCCTCTGGAACGAGACGTGGAGAGGGCTAAGTGAAACCGTCAGGCGGAACGAGGCCACCTGTGGCAGGGGATCGAACTGCGCTTCGGCAAAGTGAGAGAAACTGCGTCAGGGAAGGCGAACCCTTCGACTTCGGTCGGGGGGGGAGCTGACCCGAACCGGTGAAGAGGAATCGGTCGAAAGGCCAGGAAATCGGATCCGGGGGGGAAGCGAAGAACCCGACGAACCAGAAGGGAACAGAAGGAACCGAAAGGAACCGGAAGGGAACAGAAGGAACAGAAGGAACCGACCAGAACCCAGCAGGGAGAAGAAGGGGACGCAAGGAACCGGATTCAAACTGCACCAGCGGAGGCTGGTGGGCGGGGGAAGTTCGACCTCCGGATCGAACCCGCCCACCAGTTCTCCCAATCCCCCGTCTTTTCGACGAGATGAGGCTTGTCCAGTTCCTTCCTGTTCTAATGGTTGCGACGCTCGAAGCCCTCCGCGAGTCGATTGCACAACTCTCTTCTCGAAGCCGGATTCACTCCCCGGTCATGCTCTCTGGGCGCACCCACTCATCGAACTGCTCGTCTGTCAACAGGCCCAGTTCGAGCGCGCTCTGACGCAGGGTGGTGCCGTTCTCATGGGCTTGTTTGGCGATCTTGGCAGCGTTGTCATAGCCAATGTGCGGGTTGAGCGCAGTCACCAGCATCAGCGAGTTCTCGAGGTGAGAGGCGATGTTCTCTTCATTGGCTTCCAGCCCGGTGACGCAGCGGTCAGCGAAGGAGCGACAGGAGTCGGACAGCAGGCGGATGCTGTGCAGCAGCGCGTGGATCATCAGCGGCTTGTAGACGTTCAACTCGAAGTTCCCCTGGCTTCCCCCCACAGTCACCGCAGCGTGGTTACCCATCACCTGGCAGCAGACCATCGTCAGTGCCTCCGCTTGGGTGGGATTGACCTTCCCGGGCATGATGCTCGAGCCCGGTTCGTTCGCTGGCAGTGACAATTCTCCGATGCCACAGCGCGGTCCGGAGCCGAGCCAGCGAATGTCGTTGGCGAGCTTCATCAGCGAGACGGCGAGAGTGTTCAGGGTGCCGCTCATCGCCACGATGGCGTCGTGGGCAGCGAGTTGGGAGAACTTGTTGTCGGCGGAGGTGAATGGCAGTCCGGTCCTGCGGGCGATACGCTCGGCCACCAATTCAGCGAACTCGGGGTGCGAGTTCAGTCCGGTGCCGACCGCGGTCCCACCTAGGGCGAGTTCGTGAAGGTCCTCGAGCGAGAACTCGATGCGGCGGATGTCGGCATCCAGTTGGGCCACATACCCGCTGAACTCCTGTGACAGGGTGAGCGGGACGGCGTCCATCAGGTGGGTGCGCCCGATCTTCACGATGCCTTCGAACTCGGTGACCTTGGCTGCCAAGGATGTGCGCAGATGGTTGACCGCCGGCAGTAGCCGATGGCTGATTTCCTCGGCGGCGGAGATGTGCATCGCGGTCGGAAAGGTGTCGTTGCTGCTCTGGCCCCGATTGACGTGGTCGTTCGGGTGTACCGGTTGCTTGCTGCCTAGTTCACCGCCGGCCATCTCGATGGCGCGGTTGGCGATCACCTCGTTGCAGTTCATGTTCGTCTGCGTTCCGGAACCGGTCTGCCAGATGCGCAGCGGGAAGTGTGAATCGAGTTCGCCCGAGATTACCTCGTCGCAGGCAGCGCCGATCAGTTCGCCCAGTTCCGTATCGAGTTCATCCAGTTCGACATTCGCCTCGGCTGCCGCTTGTTTGAGCACACCGAAGGCGTGGATGATCGGACGCGGCATCAGGTCGTCGCCGATGTCGAAGTTCAGCAGCGAGCGGGCTGTCTGCGCTCCCCAATAACGGTCGGCGGCAACCTCGAGCTCACCCATCGAGTCCCGCTCCAGGCGCACCTCGCTCGTACTCGCTTTGGCGGCGCGCTCGACGATGTCCTCGGGCACCTTGGACGGACCTTGCGCTTCCGATTCCATGCCCTGCTCGATCAGTCGAACGATGGTGGCCGAGCGTCCGTGCTCGCGCCCCCTCCCAACCTGCCTGTCGAGCCTGCGGGCCAGTTGTTCTGGCAGGCTCACGCTGATGATGCGACGGTCGCCCGCCCGGTGTCTCGCCATGGTGTGGGCCTGAATTGCTTATTTATTAAATATACTCTATGAACGACTCACAGAACAGCCTTGTTCACCTGATTTCATCTCTATCATCGCAATTTGCGAACGGTTGAAGCACTCACTCGCGAGTGACGGATATGATCTGCATCGGGTTGACCGGGCGGTCTCCTGCACCGGTGGGTGTTCGCTCGATGGCCCCGACCACATCCATCCCTTCGACGACCTTGCCGAACACAGGATGCTTGGAGTCAGTACCCTTGTCCCACCAATCGAGGAACGAGTTGTGCTTGGTGTTCACGAAGAACTGGGAACCACCGCTGTTGGGTCCACTGTTCGCCATGCTCAGAGTCCCCACCTCATTAGAGAATCTGGCACTGTCGAGGTGCTCGTCCTGGATGCTGTATCCTGGGCTGCCTGTGCCGCAGCGGGGGGAGTTGGGGTCGCGCGAATGAGGGCATCCACCTTGGAGCATGAATCCCGGGATCACCCTATGGAAATGCAGCCCATTGTAGTAGCCGTCGTCCGCCAGTTTCAGGAAATTCCCAGCCGTGATTGGCATCTCCTCAGTGAACAGTTCGATGATCACGTCACCCTCGCTGGTCTGCATTCGCACTCTCGTCATCTCAATCCTCGCACCGGCTGTGCGAGCACCTCCCTTTGAGCGTGTGGGAGGAGGACCATCCTCTCACTGATGCCTCAAGCGCTGGCTTCAATATCCGACAATGTGACCAGTGGGAGCAATGGTATTCCTGCGTCCGCGAACGCTTCCGCGCCACCTTCCTGACGGTCGAGTATGGTGATGCATGCGACCACCTCGCAGCCGATATCGACCAGACGTTCTGCCGCCTTGAGCGCTGAGCCCCCGGTGGTGGTCACATCTTCGAGGATGACACATCTGTCACCCGCAGACAGGGTGCTGCCCTCGATTCCTGGTGGGTTGCCGGTCTTGCGTCCCCCTCTGCCCTTCGCCTCCTTGCGGATGATGAATCCGTTGAGCGCCGAACCAATCGGTGCCTTGGCGATGGCGATGCCAGTCAGCGGGACCGCCCCGAGTTCAAGCCCGCCGATGGCGTCTACGTCGAGACCCTCGAGCTCAGCGTGCATGAGCACGCCGAGCAGGTGGGCGCATTCAGGGTCGAGCATCACCGGTTTCATGTCGAAGAAGTGGCGGCTGGTGCGGCCGCTGGCGAGGGTGAACTCCTCAGTGTCCGAACACAGCCAGGCGAGGTCGCGCACCTTGACGACCAATCGCCCACGCGCATCAGTGGTGTCGGTAGTCTCGCCCATCTGCTCGCCGAACACCGCTCTCGACCTGAGCAGAATAACCTTCGCTGAACTCCACCACCTTCAGCAGCAGCCCATCTATTCCCGACCGAACCCTCATAGACGCTCGCAGAGGCACTTGAGCCGTCGTGGCCGAGCCAGGCGCACAATCAGCACTCACAGGGTGAATTCGAGGGAACAACATGCCAGCAGGATGGGACGAGCAACGGCTCTCAGCCGAGATTGACGCCTATCAGGAGTGGCTCGACGAGCGCGCTGACGAGATCTATCTTGTCGCCGAAGAGGCGAAGGCGCTCGGCAAGGACTTCAGCGAGGTGGTCGAGATACCGCGGGCCGCCGATCTCGCTGGGCGCACCGAGAAGCTGCTTGAGGAGTATCTGGACGGCATGGAGATTGAAACCGAGTTGCGCCAACTGCTGCTGGAGGAGGACCGCGAGACGACCGCCATCGAGATGGCCACTCGTGTCGCTAGGCGCATGCACACCCGCACGAAGGATCTCGTTAAGGCGATTGATACCGGCTTGCGCGTTGGTCTCGCCATCCTCACCGAGGCGGTGCTGGTCGCTCCGCTCGAGGGCATCGGCCGTGTCCAACTGCTGCACAACGAGGACGGCTCACAGTTCGTCTCCATCGATTTCTGCGGTCCCATCCGCGCCGCAGGCGGTACCGCCCAGGCGCTCGCCGTGCTCATCGCCGACGTCATTCGCCGCGAACTCGGGGTAGGCGCGTACAAGGCTCGCTTCGATGAGGTGGAGCGGGTGAAGGAGGAGTTCGGTCTCTACCGCGGCAACCTGCAGTACCGCCCGCCGCCCGAGGAGGTGGAGATGATCGTACCTGCCTGCCCTGTGATGGTGAACGGGGAGTCGACGGAGAACATCGAATGCTCTGGTTTCCGTGATCTCGAGAACATCGAGGGAAACCGCGTGCGCGGTGGAGTCGTGCTGGTCATAGGGGAGGGACTGTGCTTGAAAGCGCCCAAGGTGCAGAAGCACACAGAGAGATTGCAGGTGTCCGGCTGGGAATTCATCACCCACTTCGCCAACAAGGGGAAGGATTCCGAGGAGAATGGTCAGGCCAGCCGACACAGACGCAGAATCGAAACGAACTCTCGCTTCATGGACGACATCATCGCCGGCCGTCCGGTGTTCGGAGAGCCCTCCAAACCAGGGGGCTTCCGCCTGCGCTACGGGCGTACGCGCGCTACCGGCCTTGCCGCAGGTGCGCTCAACCCCGTGACCATGCACGCGCTCGGTGAGTTCATCGCCGTCGGGACGCAGATGAAGATCGAGCGGCCCGGCAAAGCGTGCGCAGTCACACCCTCACACGATATCGAGGGGCCATGGGTGCTGTTCAGTGACGGAAATTTCGGCAGGATCGACCTGCTCGATGGCTGGAACCAGCTGGACGAGGCACCAGAGTGCATCTGGGACAACGGGGAGTTGATGCTCGGCTACGGTGAATTCCTCGAGAACAACAAGCCGTTGGTGCCATCGGCGTACAACCGCGACTGGTGGGCGGCAGACATCATCGCGGGACTCGTAGATGAGGACGCTGTCATCGACCTTGCCCAGTTGCTTGGCCTCCAGCGCTCTGAACTGCCCGAAGGCGTCCCTGTGACAGAGGTGGGGGGAGATGCGGTCAAGTCGGCGAGGAGCGGACGGCTGTGGAATCGCTTCCTGCGCGACATGCTCGTCGATTGGGAGGTGGCGAAGGGGATCATCGCTCGATTCCAGACAGCGGTGCCTTCTCCGTGGAACCTCTGGTGGGCCGACCTGCCGCTCGAGTGGACCGCACCGCTACGGGACCAACTGCTGAGAGCGACGACCGAACCGGGTTCTGCGGGAGCTCAGGATGGCTGGCGTGAATGGAACCCAGACGCAGCACGGCTGCGCCTTCCTACAGGCAGCAGCAGTGGGAAGCAGATTCGGTTGGTGGCAGCGAGAGATGCTTCCGGAGTCGAGGTGCAACCCGATCGATTCCTTGAATCACTGCTCGTCGATCACGGCCTCGTCAAGTCCGCCTGTTTGGTACTGGGCGTGGCGCATATCCATGACGGCGATGATCTGCTTCTGCTCGAAGGCTGGGAGGGGCTGCTCGACGGACTCGGACTCGAGCAGGTCGATGGGGAGGTACGCTCGCGTACGGAACTCATCGCGAACCTCGACGAACGCCTCTCTCGAATCGCGCACGCGCGCCAGGTGGTGAGCAACGAGCGGCTCAGGAAGAAACTGATCGGAGCGGAGCAGGACGCCGTGCGCACTCAGGCGGAGACAGCAGCGCGTCAGCGAGGTGAGAGCATCGCCGCCACTGAGCGTGCTGGCGAGGACGCAGCCGGTGAGATCGAAGACGAGGGTCCCGAGGATGCAAATCGTCTGGAAGCTGCCGAGGCGCTGCTTGACGAGCATGAGGTCGACAGCACGATCTGGCTGGTGCGCCGCATCAGTGAACTGCGCTGGGAGAACGCCGCGCCGGTGCGCATAGGCGCGCGCATGGCGCGGCCGGAGAAGGCGGCGCACCGCGAAATGAAGCCCGCTGTCCACGCCCTGTTCCCAATCGCCACCGAAGGAGGCCCGCAGCGCCTGCTCCAAGCGGCGGCTGAACGTGGCTCTCTGCGCGTGCAACTCGGTGTGCGTGAATGCGTTCGCTGCGGCCTCCCCTCTCCGATGCTGAACTGTCATCATCGGATCGTGCCAGACGAGCATGCAACCTGCGGTGGCCGCACTGTCGAGAAGCAGCAGAGGCGCCCCTCCTGGCGCCGCCGCCGAGGCGAGTATCAATCGCTGCCCCTGCCACAGATGCTGGAGTCGGTGCGGGAGGGCTTGGGACTCGACCGTCTGCCGAAGAAGGTGAAATGCGTCAAGGGACTGATTTCAGCAAGTTGTACCCCTGAACCACTGGAGAAAGGGGTGTTACGGGCGAAGCACGGGCTACCAGTGTTCCGCGATGGCACCATCCGCTTCGACATGAGCGACGTACCGGTGACCCATTTCCGGCCGTGTGAGATAGGCACATCTTGGAAGCGCCTGAAGGAACTCGGCTACACGCACGACATCGACGGTGAGCGGCTGGCCTCCGACGAGCAACTGCTGGAACTCTACCCGCAGGACATGATTCCGTCGCGTAATTCCATCGAGCATCTCAGTGCCATCTGCGCTTTCATCGACGACCTGCTCACCCGTTTCTACGGTCTCGATCCGTTCTATTCCTTGGAGACGGAATCAGACCTCGTCGGCCAACTCGCCATCGGGCTCGCCCCGCACACCTCAGGTGGGGTGCTGTGCCGCATCATCGGATTCACCAAAGCCTCTGGTGGATACGCCCACACCCTGTTTCACGCCGCAAAACGGAGAAATTGCGATGGAGATGAAGATTCAATCATGTTGCTGCTCGACGGCCTGCTCAACTTCTCTCGCGAGATCCTTCCCGCCAACCGCGGCGGCCGCATGGACGCACCGTTGGTGCTTACCACCCGGCTGAATCCCACTGAACTCGACAAGGAGGCGCTCAACGTCGACTGCGCCTGGTTCTACGACCGTCGCTTCTTCGAGGCGACGCTCACACAGCCACACCCCAAGGAGCTCGACGACAGCATGGACTACGCCGAGCGGCGCATCGGCAGCATCGGTGCGGTTCGTGGTTACGGATTCACACATGGACTGGACTCGCTGGACTCGGGGCCGACTAATTCGGCGTACAAGATCCTGGAGACGATGGTGGACAAGATGAATGCCCAGTTGGAGCTTGGAGGAAGACTACGCTCCGTAGACGTGCAGACCGTCGCTTCCTTGGTGGTGGAGGGACACTTCTTCCCCGACCTGCGCGGCAACCTTGTCGCCTTCACCCGCCAGAAGGTCAGGTGCGGTCGTTGCGGCTATTCATACCGCCGCCTGCCGCTCGCCGGCAAGTGCATCCGTCGTCGCCGTGGAGGAAGGGAATCAGGGCTGTGGGGCCGTTCGAGCGGGCAGGACCAGTGTGGGGGCAACCTGATCATGACGGTGTCAGAGGGAGCCGTCCGCAAATACGTCAAGGTGGCAGAGCACGTTATGGAAACCTACGACACGTCGGTATACACGCAGCAGAAGTATACCTGGCTTGCTGAAACACTCGACGGATTGTTTGCCAACGAGCGCATCAAGGTCTACACCCTCGACGACTTCGTCTGAGGAACCCGGCCCCCCGGTTTCCTTCCTCTGGAAGGGTGATTTTCCCGTCATCCGGGTCAGCGCTTATAACGCGCTGGCAAATTGGCCGACCATGGCCAGACCGGGGCGTCATTCATCGCCTGTCCTCCTCAGGTTTTCGGTCAGGCCTGGGTCGCATTCACTTGCGGTCCTCACTCAAACCGGGCCATCCCCGTCCTGATGTGATCTGCGGGGGTCACTCAGGGCGGCGGTGCGCCCATCTCGTGGAGATTCTAATCACGAAACTGCGGGCGATAGTTGCCTCTCTTTCGGAAGGTCGATCTCCAGATACCCTTCACAACCTGTTTAGAGAATCTCCACCACGATCCAATCGTGCGAAATGGATGGATGAAAAATTGTAGCGGATTGCCCCAATCTCGAATTGGATGCATCAACTGACCAAGCATACCTTCGGGTAGTTCATCATCAACTCCATATTTCTCAGGGCGCTTGTCAGGGGGCATGTAATAGGTCCCGAACACGATATCCCAGAGAGGAAGGAAGCCTGCATAATTCGAGCAGTGAGCCTCCTTCTCGTTGGCATGATGCCAGTGATGGAACTCGGGTGTTGGAATAAGACGATGCAATGGACGTAGTTTCCAACCTACGTTGGCGTGTAGGAATAAACCGGTGATTATCTGAAGCACAGCGAGGATTCCACTTGTCTCAGGACTGAATCCGGCGAAGATCAAGAAAAAGAAACCGGGGCCAATCAAAGCGAAATCCATGGGGTGGATTCGGAATCCACTGATCCAATCCATGTGCTCAGGAGAATGGTGGATGGAATGGAATTTCCAGAGTTCAGGGACCTCATGATACCAACGATGTGCCCAATATCCAAAGAAATCGAACAGCATGAATGCGA
>CALCOR010000161.1 GCA_937897085.1 uncultured euryarchaeote
ATGTCCGCAGTAGCACAGATGCTGTTCACCGTCTGGAACAAGCACAGTTCCACTGACAACGCCGGAGACTGCTACGACATCGACTACTCGATCGTCTTCCAGGGATCGTTGCCGATGATGGCGACCTTCAGCGATGCTGATGACGCGGTCGACCAGACCCTGCCGGCCAATGCAGGGGTGTGGGACTCAGTCTGCACCTTCAATGTCGATGTCATGGCGATTCTGTCGCCGTCCGATGTCAACTCGGAGGACCTGACGGTCCGAATCGACGCGGATCCGTCCGATGGCTACTCACTCTGGTACGAGGGAGGAACCGGCTGGGTGGAGCTCGCGGGCACCACACAGAGCCAGGTCGACGCCGACACGGTGTCGCTCGCCTGGTCCAATGACGGAAGCATGGGCTCGAGGTCCTCGAGCACCTACGCGGTGTTCGCCTCGGCGACACTCGGGCAGGCGCCGCAGGTCGGAATCTCCGGCCTCTCGGCGACGCTCAGCGCCGGTGGTGTCGTGGCCTTGACATGGGATGTCGAGGGCACGCTCATCTCGGGCAGCGACTTCGGAGCGATCTACATCAACGACGACGGAGACGCACTCACCGGAACCCGCAACACCTTCCCGCTGTCCCAGACGACCTGGGAGATTGGCGGCACCCACCGGACGACCTACAACTACCTCGTGCGCGTAGAGAACGGCGAGGTCGGAGGCGACGGAAGTACCCTCTACGGTACCCCGGTGGACTCCGGCTCCGCAACCGCTGATGGCTCGGTCGACCCAGACCCAGGCACTTCAGACATCACCGCAAGCCACGATGGAGCGAACATCTCCTTCTCGTGGACTGCAGCAGACGCAAGTGATGTGGACCACTGGTCAATCTGCTGGTCCCAGGCTGGTGTTCACACCGCCCTAGAGGTCACGACCAACCTAATCGGCACGAGCAACTGCTACGATACCGCAGACTCAACCACATCGGCAACGATGGCCCGCCATGTTAGCGCAGGCGACTACTTCTACTCGGTTAACGCAGTAGACGGCGTCGGCAACATCGCAGCATCGGACTCGAGCGACGCATTGAACTTCGCCTCAGACGGTGGAACACTGCCTGGTGGCGGTGACACAGTTGGTGATGATCCAGCAAGTGAAGGCATTCCACAGCAAGCATGGATTGCAATCGGATTGCTAGTGCTCGTGGCAGTCATCGCAGGCGCGTTCATTCTGACGCGCGGTGGTGTCGAAGGCGGCGATGACGAGTTCGATTACTGAACTTCGTGATTCGACCAACGAAAACAACCGACCTGCCTTCGGGCAGGACAACCCTCGGCCGGGGGGCCCTACGGGCCCC
>CALCOR010000162.1 GCA_937897085.1 uncultured euryarchaeote
CACCACCGTCGAACAGTTCGGTTCGATAGCCGTCGTGATTGAGCACATCGTGCAGGTCATTGTGGACATACGGGATGTGGAACCCTTCCAGGTAATTGTCGACATACAGCGCCCAGTTCGCTTCGATGGTGTATTCGCGATGTCGTGAAGGAGCATGGCTGAAGTTGTCCACTGGCAGCCAACCGAGTCTTTCCTCCAGCGGCGCGATCCAGCGCTCGAAATCAACACCCTCGATGGTCGTGAACAGCAGGCCCTTCCACGACTCGAGCGGGAATTGACGTAAATCGTCAGCAGGGGTGGGGAAATCTTCCACCTGCTCGAATTCGGGCATGTGTCGAAAGCACCCGTCCAGCGAGAATGAGCGGCCGTGATACGGACAAACCAGCACACCAGTGGAGCACGGCTCGTTCACCACCACCATCCCACGATGGGTGCAGACGTTGGAGATGCAGCGAACCTCGTCGTCCTTGGTGAGCAGCATCGGTTCGCGCACCATCCCTTCGATGTGCGGAAGCGGGAGCGCGTTCACTGACGATAACTGGTCCTCGTGGGCGGCGAAATGCCACGAGTTGGCGAATCCCGAGATGACCTCATCGAAAGTGTTCGAATCGGTGTAGAATCTTGAGGGCAGTGTCTCAGCGCGACGGATGTCAGCGTCGATGATATCCAATCGACTCACCTCAAGCCAGCACATCGCCGCGGACGAACTTGATGTAGCGCTGCTCCTCGTTCTCCTCGAACGGATGCTGCCCGACATTCTGCTGGTAGGCGATACCGATCCAATCACCGTCAGGAGAGAGAACCGTCTCGAAGAAGTCGTGCAGCGCGTGCACGTCCCCGTTCGACTCCTCGTAGTCGGTAATCGTGTGCAGCGGAGTCATGTCGGCGATGCCGAACTCCCAGGTGTCATTCTCCTGCGGTTCCCAGAGCGCACCAGCGTAGAGGTACCAGTGCTTGCCTGCGGTGTATCCGTCCTCGCTGTTGTTCTGGTCGTAGTCGATTCCGTAGAAGGCGATGCTGACCAGATTATCCTCAGAGATCGAGACGAACGGATACATGTTGATGCCACGCTCGAACGGCGTGACGTTCCATGACGACCAGTTGGTTCCGTTGTCGTACGAGATGGCGAAGCGCATCTCCCATGGCCCCGTGCCACCGTTAGGGCAGTCCCCCCAGACCACCGCCACCGTGCCGCCCTCGTTGTTGTTCACGACCGGGTATCCCTCAGGGCAGTTGCCGGTGCGCGGCCCGACATCGATTGGATCCTGCCATGAACCGTCAGATGGG
>CALCOR010000163.1 GCA_937897085.1 uncultured euryarchaeote
GAGCGCTCCTGCTGCTGCTCGCTATCGGTGGTGCGATCACGGTGCTCGGTCGAAAGAAGAGCCCAGCGGCCATGCCCCCCTTGCCGGGAGGGGCAATCATGCCCGAACCGGCGGCGGCACCCCAGAAGGCCGCTGAGCCCGAAGAGGGTCAGAAGGGAGAGATGCTGCCCACCGGCAAGCCATGTCCGCACTGCAGCGACGGCGAGCTGATGTTCATCCCCGCGTACGATGCCGAGTTCTGCAAATCGTGCGAGAAGTACGCCTGAAGCACGGGATGTGATTGAAGGACCGCGCCCCCATCGCGCAGCGATGTCTCACCTGCGAACGGCCACCGTCGCGCTCACGCTGCTGCTGCTGGCCGCCCTTGTTGCAGGCACCTCCACGCTTACCGCACCCGTGAGCGCCAAGGAGACCGGCATCACCGGAGTCACCTCCGGATGCTTCTGCCACTCGTCCGCCGCTGCCGACGACGTGCAGGTGCACATCGAAGGGTTGCCCGAGAAGTTCCGCGCTCATTCGACCCACGAGTTGACCGTGCGCATCGAGGGAGGACCGGAGGTCACACAGAACAGCAGCAACCAGGGCGGGTTCAACCTGCGGGCGGACGCAGGTGAACTGCAGAGCGTGGACGGCGATGGAACTGTGCAAATCATGGAGGATGGCGAGGCCACGCACACGGCTGCAGGGAATGACCAGCGGGAGTGGACGGTGGTGTGGACGGCGCCGAGTGCCGAGGGCATCCGGGTGACCTTCACCCTGTTCGGCAACTCCGTCAACGGGGATGGCAGTCCCGGGCCAGAGGACCACTGGAACTCGACGACTGGGACCGCTGACGGCCTGAACTACATCGATATGGGGCTTGGGTTGCAAGTGAGCAACTTCGGTCCCGGGGCGGGCGTCGTGCTGGTGATCATCCTGCTGCTCTACGCCTACATGGACAGGAATGAATCCAAAGACGAAGAAGAGTAATCGAACTAGATGGTACCTTCTGAGTCAAACGACATAAATCAGACTGTTGAGCAATGTTTTCAGTGCCTAAA
>CALCOR010000164.1 GCA_937897085.1 uncultured euryarchaeote
GGTCCTGTGCAAGCGAATCACCGAAATCCACCTCCTCGGGGCGTCGGCCATCGCGATATTCGAGATCGGTGCGCAGCGTGGTCGCCTCATACTGCTCGTTGCCCTCAGCAAGCCGCAGCGAAACCGTACCGAAGCGGACTCCCGTGGGCAGCGCGCGTGGAAACAGCGCCAGCATCTGCTCCGGCCGCATAGTCGTCGCCAGATCGTGGTCAGCGGCGGTGAGGCCCGCACAGGCGTCGCGTACGCTGCCACCAACGATCCATACTCCCGCTCCCGCCTCAGCCAGCCGGGCCACCACCTCGAGCAGACTGTCGGGCAGGTCCGCCAACCAAGTGTCGAATGACTGTGGGAGCGGCTCACCAGGAAGGTCCGCGGCGGCACCGGCAGGAAGCGAAGCGAACCGCTCATCTACGGCCATCACGCGCGCCGTGGCGCATGCCACTCATCCCCCTTTCGCCTGAAATACGGCCACGCTCGGCTGCGGCAACCCATTTGATGGGGGGCCGCTCAGCGGTGTCCATGCGGGTTGAATTGCTGCCAATCGACTCGCTTCTGCCGCACGAGCAGGTCATCGAGGCGAAAGTGGTCCAACTGCTGGATGTAACGCTCAAGTGGGGGTGCTACACCAAACCGGTAATCGTGGACGGAAAGAGCGGTGTACTGCTCGACGGGCACCACCGACATCAGGTGGGATTACGACTGGATTTACGCAGATTGCCCGCAGTAGTGGTGGATTATCTGGATGATGACGATATCACTGTCTCAATCTGGCCCGCATCAGAGCTCGAATCGATCTCCAAGCAGGATGTACTGGCCATGGGGTTGTCAGACGAGGTCTACCCCCCCAAGACCAGCCGCCATACACTCGCCGACCACCTACCGCCCATCTCCGTGTCGCTCGAGCAGTTGCGCCAAGAGAATGACTGACCGAACCGGCGTAAGGGCAATCATGCCCAGTGCTCATCCTCGTCAGTGAACACAGTGTCCCTGGCACCGGTCCTGCTGATTAGCATACGCAGCACGAAAAGCATCCCACTTGAGGCGGCCATCAGGAGGAATAGTCCCGTAATGGCGAGTGCCTGCTCCATCTCCGCTGTCATGGTCAGTGATTACCGTCTAACCTCCTTCAAACACAAATGGGAATCCCCGGGGGACCCTGAGTGTCTCGACGGAGCGTGATCAACTGCGCGCGGCGACATCTTCCAGCAGGCTGTTCGCCGCCTGGGAGAGCAATTCATCGTCGCTGTCAGCCAGTTGTTCGGCTGCACCTAACTCGTCCGCAGTGCAGCGTTTACCATGGAGCTGCTCGAGCAGGCGCAGACGCAGCATGCGCTCGCAGGAGTCGTCGTTGAGGAGTTCCGTCCTGAGGGAGATTGCAGATTCACTGGAATCACCGCGCAGCAGGCGTGCGAGCAGAGTCGTCGCCTGGCTCTCCTTCGCCGCCGTGACAACCTCGGAATGAGCCAACCAGTCCCGCTCGCGCAGCATGGCGGTGATGACCCGCACCATCTCACCGTCCGGGTCGCGCAGTAGATCCAGTAGAATGGCCCGATCGTCGCGTTCCCATTCGAGCGGGAGCAGCAACCTCGCTGCTTCTGCTCTCAGCAGCGGTCGGCGGTCCTCGATGACCAGCAGCAGCTGATCCCTGAATGAGTTCACGTCGGACAGTGAGCCGATTGACTCCAACGCGGCGCTGCGGACCCTATGATGTCCATCCTTGAGCGCATTGGAGAGCAGTTCGTTGGCCCGTTCTTTCTCGAGTACGTGTACCCGCAGAACCGCCATTCTACGCACGCTGTGATGCTCGTCGACAGCGGCTTTCTCGAGCACAGGGGGCAGATCGTCACCGGAGATGGCCACGAGACCAGTGTACGCCTGCAGTCGTACATCAGATTCAGCAGATTCCGCCAAGGTGGAGAGATGCGGACGTGCCGCCTCACCGAGGCGAGGCAGGATCTCGGCAGCCATCAGACGAAC
>CALCOR010000165.1 GCA_937897085.1 uncultured euryarchaeote
AAGCCATCGTGGAGGAGACGGTCAGACCGCCGTAAACGGCTGCGCCGCCAGTCAAGGACACCGTTGCTCCGGATCCTACCATCAGCGCACCACCTGCATTCGAGTCTTGATAGACGTCGCGCAGGTAGCCTTCGTCGATAGTGAGCGTACCGCCATCCTGTATGTCGATGTGCCATCCATAGATGCTGGAGACGGCTCGGATGTTACCAACCTCACCACCACCCTCGTCGACGATAATCTCGCCACCGTTCTTGATGGTGATTACCGGCTGGTTGGTCGCGCTGCTGTTGACGGAGAACTTAGTACCGTCGAGGTGCAGTGTGCAGCCATCAATGACGAGGTCCGTTGACAAGGTGATCAACTGCATCGTGTAGAGTGCAGTGGAAGTCGTTGAGCTCGAGTTGGTCAACACCCATGCACAATCCTTCGTTGTGCCGCCCCAGTCCATTGGGAAGGCCTCCAACTTCAGGTAGATCTGGTCTCCCGGAGACAATGGCAATGCGCAGTTCGGATTGCCAGCGTCATCAGGTCCAGTACAACTGGTTGTGTACCAGGCATCTGCCGGTCCGGTCTCATTCTGACCTGCCCCGCCTGCCACGTTGATGTAGTGGTCATCGTACGAGTCAGTCACTTGGGTGCTTCCACCAGATAGGCCGATGCGGTCCTGCAAAAGCCAGACCGTTGCGTTGCCGGTTGAATCCGTGTAGGCTGTACCGACGCTGGTCACCATAGTGACAGCGCAGGCTGTACCCGGGCAGGTGCCCGAGGTCGAGACCACAGTCGTGGTGACGGCGTGATCAGCCACATAGACTGGTGTACCGCTCATCATTCTGTACGCGCCCACGCGTGCGAGGCCGCCGATGTAGATGTCAGCCGAGGAGGACGATGCGTCGATCCAGCAGTTGGACATTCCAGTCCAGCCGCCAGAGTCAGCGCAGTCGTTGCCTCTCCAACTTACACCAATCATTCGGATGTCACCGTTGGTGCTTGCCTTTGCGACATATGCTCCAGGGGTGGTCTGTCCGGTGATTGCAACATCAGCCACTGTAACCTTGCCGTTTCGGGCGTACAGGATGTTGTTGTTGCTCTGGCTGGCAGCCATCGTTCCGTCGACGACTGTCAGAGTGCTGCGAGCGCTAGACGAGGTGCACGAGGCAGTCGCCCAAGCGCCGGCCGAGCCGCCACCGAGGGTGACGCCGTCAGCACGCACATTCCATCCGCAACCGAGGACGGAGATTCCGTCAGCGGTCAGGGTGGTCGTAACAACCGTGTCGCTCGATGCAGCGGTACCCGAAAATTGCAGGTATCCGTCCGCGTTGAGGTTGTCGATGGTTGATGGATTGGTTCGCATCAAGATGACGTTTCCAGAGGACGTGACATCGGTCAACGCCCATCCGGTCGCACCGAGGACGTTGGCCGAAGCCCCGCCCGGTGCGATTTGTATGCCGCCACCTGTGAAGGTGTCAATCGAGACATCATCTGTTGCATGGCTGTCGATTCCAGTCGCGTAGCCCGGCGCGTTCAGGTTGAACACGGACAGGCTGGTTCCTGAAGTCTGTCCACCGGTCTGGCCAAGGGAGGCGCCCGTCAGCGAGAAGCTGTTGAGTCCACCCGTGGACATCGAGACATTCGATAGGGTGATGTCTGATGCTCCGCCGATGATGCCGTTCTGGGCGCTGTCGGTAAAGTCGACATTCTCCAAGTAGATGCTGCTGCCGTCGCCGGTCAGGATACCACCGTCGCTCGAACCGAGGTTCGTGTTACAGTTGGTAGCCGAACCTTCTATCCATGTTAGTCCTGCGTTATCAGGCAAGTCAATACAAGAGTTGGTTGCGTTGGTAATTGATACTCCAGAGAGATCAAAACCAGTACCTGTTCCTGAACCGTGCTTGATAGCCGTCCCGACATCGGTGAACGTCACATCGTCAAAGGTGAAGTTACCCACATTGCCGTTGAAGTGAGGCGCGTTGCCGTGCCTACTTCCAGCGCTGATTGCAATATCGACATTGCTGATGTCAACCATCTCGAAGTTGTGACGCTCATCTGTGGTCGCGGATGTGCAGCCACCGTTGGTGAAAGCCATACCCAGACCGTTTCCATTACCGAGGTTGGTCATGGAGTTGCGGTGGGTCGCGTTACCTGTGTTGGTGAACTTGTTGCACGCACCAGCGATGTCGATTCCCTTGCCTGGGGCAAATTGAATCTCCACACCGGGTTCGACCGTTAGATCGGCCGTGACACGGATGTAGTCACCAGTCGGTACGATTCGTATCGGGCTCATCTCGTTATCCCAGATAGTCGGAGTCGAGATGTCTGCGTAGACATCCATTCCCGCTCCTTCGAACGGAACCGTCTTGGTACGGATGCTGCATTCGTTACTGCCTTGGTCGTAGCAGTAGTAGCTAGAGTAGTAGCCGAACCATGGTGCAAGATGCACATTGCGTGCGTATGAGACCGCAGTCGGCATCGTTGGCCACAGGCTGTACCAGTAGTAGTCGGTCATCTTCATCGGAATCGTCGTAGACGACTGGCTGAATGAAGCAGCTCCGAATCTGTTGATGTGCATAGTGTCGCTGTTGTTGCCGCTGTAGGTCGTTCCGAAGTAGTCGAAGTCGAAGCCTGCGGGCAGGTCTAGGACCTTGGCGCACTGGTTCCGATAGGAGGTCCAGTAGTACTGGCAGTAGAATCCGTATGGTTGACCATTGCTGCTACCGGTCAGAATCGTGTCGTAGTTGTACAACTCAACCATTCCGGCTGAAAACGATTCAGAGGCGTGGATGTTGCCGTCAGTCGAAAAGCGGTAGTTGTAGTCGTACGGATTGGCGTAGAGATAGCCAGAGCCTCGCTCCCTAAGCGTTGCTCCGATGTTGGAAGAGCCACCCTTCTGGTAACCGATGCTTTCGTAGTCGTAGTACGCGAGGGAATTGGTATCGTAGTGATACTCAATCTCGTTCGTCACGTCGTACATCTTGATCTGCCATGAGCAGTAGTATTGGACGCCGAAGCCGCAATTCTGGTCGTGCCACTCAATGGTCATCACCTTGGTCGGTGTTGCGATCAGGTAGGATGTGGCAGTCACATTGTTCCAGTTGTTTTCGTTGTCCTTCACACTAACTGTGAACTCAACCGAGTTGCCACGGTCGGTGCCTGGGATGGTGGTTGACCAATCACACAGCAAAAATTCGCACTGTGCGCGGGTTTTGCCCCCATCCGGGTTGAGCGAACGGGTTGTCCAAGCGCCCCAAGTGGACGACTCAGCGTCGTACACGCGGTACTTCATGTGCGGGCCCTCGAGGACGCCATTGGAATCCGTTCCAGTTGAGATATTCACCCCAGATGGTGGATCTCCAGCATCTTGAAGGCTGATGGTGAGAGTC
This sequence comes from uncultured euryarchaeote, assembly GCA_937897085.1. Classification (GTDB taxonomy): domain Archaea; phylum Thermoplasmatota; class Poseidoniia; order Poseidoniales; family Thalassarchaeaceae; genus JAKUTA01. The sequence goes on from CALCOR010000165.1 coordinate 3,378, forward strand.
CTTGCATCCTCGCTGTGAGTGTCCATCAATGAACCGCCATCAATGTCTGGTGGAAAGACATCGGGCTGTGGGCGAATCGTGCTCACCTTTTGGGTGATGTCGGTGTTGCTGCTCCAGCGGCCGTCGTATCCCGGTGCCATCCAGCCGTTGAACTGGCGGTCATAGTTGTAGGTGGTGTACGAGTACAGGCAGTACGGGTTGGTGCTGGAACTGCTGGTAAAGTAGAGCGGATGGTTGTTGCTGTTCGTGCAGAAGTAGTTGCGAGTGTTGGTGGATGAAGTGTAGGACGCGTTGATCGTCAACGTGCCGAACTTCATCGTGATGTCGCCTGGGATTGGGACTGCCGAATAGCAGTCGTCACAGTCCCGTCCACCGCCCTGAGTTCCGACCGAAGTTCCAGCCACGGGCTGGTCGATTCCGGTGGAAGAGCCCAGTCCGACAACCGCGAACGAACCTTCAGCGGCATTGTAGTACCAAATGGACGCCATGCCCGGTCCGTTCTGAGCGTTCATCGTGATTGGAGCCTTGGTAACTTGGCAAGTCGCAACCTGAGCGCAGTTGGTGTAGGAGTAACTGTTGACCGAGGGGCTGTAGCGCATCTGGTAGACATTCAGCGAGTTGAAGCACGAGTTTTGCCCGGTGCCGCAGTTGCTGGTGTCGTATTCCCAGATGTACTCGCCTGTGTCCTCGTAGTAAGTCAGTTGCTCGTCGAAGTAGCGGTATACCGAGTAGTATCGGAACTGATTCACGGCGTCAATCTTGATCTGCCACTTGTTGTTCTTGGTTCCGTCGCTGTTGAAGGCATCTGCTTCCTCGACTGGCTGCACGAAGTAGCTGTAGGTCGTACTTGGAGGGGTCACAGAACTTGGGGATCCTGTACCACCCACGGGCAGTGTCTTGAAGTTCGGATTACCGGTGGTTCCGGAGCCCGGCGCACCCTTTAGGTCCTGGAAGGCAAGGAAGTACTGGACATAGTCACCCTCAGTAACAGCCGGGATGACCGCCC
>CALCOR010000166.1 GCA_937897085.1 uncultured euryarchaeote
CCGATGCCCATTCGTTCCGGTTCGCAGCCGCTTACAGCGATCGACTTGATGCGCGCCAGTGGCTCAAGCCCCTGATCTGCAGCGAACTCCTCTGAGCATACGAGCACGATAGCCGCCCCATCCGTCAGCGGCGAGGAGGTACCGGCGGTGACGGTGCCGTCAGCATCGAATGCTGGCTTGAGCCCGGCGAGCACTTCCAACGAAGTGTCAGCGCGAATGCAACCGTCCTCTGTGACATCCGTCGAACCGTTGGCGACGGGGACGATCTCCTCGGAGAATCTCCCAGCGTCTCGGGCAGCTGCGGCCTTCTGGTGACTGCGTAGCGCGAACTCATCCTGCTGCCCTCGCTCGATATTGAACTCCTTGGCCAGGTTCTCAGCGGTGACCCCCATCGAGCAGAACACCTCGGGCCATTCCGAGGCGAGCTCGGGATGCGGCATCGGGTTGAATCCGGTCATGGGGATGCGGCTCATCGACTCGACCCCGCCGCACAGGAACGCATCTCCTGAACCCATGGCAATCGCCCCCGCCGCGGTGTGGATGGTGTGCATCGATGAGCCACAGAAGCGGTTGACGGTCGCACCGGCTACACTTGACGGAAGTCCAGCGAGGAAGGTGACCATCCGCGCCACGTTGAGTCCCTGTTCGCCTTCGGGGAAGGCACACCCCAGCAACAGGTCTTCGAGGGCATCCGTTGGGATGTCCAAATCGCTGAGCAACGCCTTGACGACCTGCGCCGCGAACTCATCGGGCCGGATGTCCGCCAGACCCCCTCCCCTCACTGGAGTGAATGGCGAACGACGCCAAGCAGCGATGACTGGCGCGACCATACAATGTTGTATGGTGTTGGGTGGGCTAAAAGACTAGGAGTGATACTTGTTCTACTAAGTGTGTACAATCACATCAGGTGTCGATGAAAACACCATGCGTTTTTTCCCGCCTGTGAGGGCTCAGGTCGGGAACGGAATCACGTAGGTCAGCACGGCGAAGTAGTGGGTGATGCTGCCTGCCAGAACGAACAGATGCCATATGGCATGATTGAACGGCAGCCCCTTCTTGTGGTAGAATATGGTGCCGAGCGAATAGAATACTCCCCCGACGACCACGAGCAACAGACCAGACCATCCGTGTTCGATAGAGTTCTCCAGCATCGGTTTGATGGCCAACAGGGCGATCCAACCCATGGCCAGATACGGGATGGTGGAGACATAGCTCGGAAGATCGTGACTGACCAGTTTGATCGTGATTCCTATTGCGGCGAAAGTCCACGCCACGGCGAACATCAACCACCCCCAAGTCCCGCTCAAGGTGACCAGAACGAATGGGGTGTAGGTTCCCGCGATGAGGAGGTATATTGTCACCTGGTCGGCGACCCTCATCACCCCCTTCCAGCGCTCATTCGTCAACCCGTGATAGAGCGCCGATGCGGTATAAGCGATAATCAGGCTGAGGCCGAAGATGGTGCAGGTGACGAGCTTCGTGACATCTCCCGTCGAGTTCGCTCTGGTCACCAGGAAATACAGTCCAACTATCGCCAGCAGCGCACCTATTAGCGATGTGATGGCATTGGACAACTCTTCCTTCGCAGGGTAGACTTCATCTCTGTCTTCAAGCAGTTCCGTCATCTCACTCACTCCCTGACTCATGCTGTTCAGGTGATGCAGGTGCTAGTAATTCAAGCATGCCTCAGGCGCAGATGAGCTGAAGATATCGAGGCGTGTTCTGCAACGGACTGTGGGTGATTGCTCGCGCAGGGTTGATGGGCGGCCTTCGACACCACCCTACCCGTGACCTCTGAGAACCGTCGACTCGCACAGTCAGTGCTCGATGCGACAGATGCCAGCGGGTCGCTTTACGGCAACGGACTGCCGATGATCGCCAGCGAGAACGTGCTCAGCCCGCTAGTTCGCCGCGTGTGCGACTCGGACCTCCACGGCCGCTACGCCGAGGGCCTCCCCGGCAAGAGATATTACCAGGGATGCGAAGATTTTGACGACATCGAGTCTCTCGGAATCCAATTGGCGAAACAAATATTCAATTGCGATTTCGCTAACATCCAGAGCACCTCGGGCACCGTATCCAACATGGCCGCTCTCAAGGCTCTCACCCAGCCCGGCGACAAGATCAGCGCCGTGTCGACAGCGGATGGCGGGCACATATCGCACGCACGCATGGGCGCGGTCGGAGTGAGGGGTCTGGAGTTGGTGACCTACCCGTGGGATGTGGAGCGGATGGAGCCTGACATCGACGCAGCGGCGAAGATGATCAGGGAGGAGGAACCGCAGATGTGCCTGTTCGGTCAGTCGGTGTTCCTGTTCCCCACTCCCCTGGAGGAATTGTCTGAGGTGGCCCACGAGGTCGGTGCCAAAGTGATGTACGACGGGGCTCACGTGCTCGGCCTCATCGCCGGTGGCCAGTTCCAGGACCCGCTGCGCGAGGGCGCTGACATGATGACCGGGTCATCGCACAAGACCTTCCCCGGCCCACAAGGTGGCTTCCTGCTCTCGGATTCGGATGACCCGAAATTCCACCGCCGGCTCAACAGCGCCATCTTCCCCGGTGTCTGCTCGTCCTACCATCTGCACCACGTCGCTGGCAAAGTGGTCGCTATGACCGAGTTCCAGGAGTTCGGTGAGGCGTATGCCCGGGATACTGTGGCGAATGCTCAGGCGTTCGGGGCGGCGATGGCAGCGGAGGGATTCGAGGTGTCCGCCGAGAGTCGCGGTTACACCGCCAGCCATCAGATTCTCACCTGTCATGGTGAGCCAGATTCGGGAGCGGGTACGAGGGCAGCCCAGCAATTGGAGGATGCGGGCATCATCACGAACATGAACATGCTACCAGGTGACACGAAGGCGATGACACCGTCGGGTCTGAGGCTCGGGGTGCAGGAGCTCACCCGGCACGGCATGGGCACTGGTGAGATGGAGGAGGTTGCGCGCCTGTTCGCACGCGTGCTGATCGCCGGCGAGGACCCCGCTGCGGTGAAGGGCGATGTCAATTCAATGCGCGCTGACTTCCAGGAGGTCAGTTACTGCTTCTCGGAATGAGATTCTCAGTCCCGCTGCCAGCGGAAGGCGTGCGGCAGCAGTTCCCCGATGGTGGTGACGAGCTTCACCTCGCCTTCGGAGGTCGCACAGATTACCTGCAGGTCCGACCCTCCATGTTCGAACAACACCTGGCGGCAGCCTCCGC
>CALCOR010000167.1 GCA_937897085.1 uncultured euryarchaeote
CAGATAGAGCATGCGCGTGAAGATGTCGCACTATGGCAGGGACTGCGGAGGACATTCGTGGCCGCAGGCGAGATCGAGACTGCTGCAAAGATTGAGAACAAGATCGCTGGATTGACTGGGGAAGCCCCCGTAGAGGTGGCAGCCCCAACTCCTGAAATCACTCTTGAACCGGTGGTGGAAACCACGCCGGACGTTGAACCGGTAGTGGAGCAGACTCCCGAACCTGAGCCTGAACCAGCTGTCGATGATGATCCGTGGGCTGAAATGGATACGCCGGCATCGTCACCAGAACCAGAACCTGTTGCAGATCCAGTCAGCGCCAAGGAGGTCGCTCAGGCCGAGTCCACATTGGACAGTGTTGCCGAGGTGCATGAGCAAGAGGCGGTAGAGCGGAGGGTTGTCGAGGACAACCCCGAGGTTGACCTTGCCAAGGTGGCTCTCGTTTCGCAATCGGCCGCTGCGGACAGCGGCGTACCAGGGATGAGGGACTCAACATCAGTCGCCAATCCGGACATAGAGTGGTACAACAAGGGGCTCGCTCTGCTGACAGATGAGAAGTACACCGAGTCACTCGCCTGCTTCGACAAAGCGCTGCCCTCGTTCGTGGATGATGACACGATGGTCATTCGTCTGCTCAACGCCAGAGGAAACTCACTCTACTATCTGGAGCGCTACGGTGAGTGCATAGAAGCCTACCACAAGGCGATGTCCGTCGACCCGGCCGGCGTCACCGGGGCCACACTCTACAACATGGGAACGGCATATGGGGAAGTCGAGCGCTTCCAAGACGGAATCAAATGTTTCGAGCAGGCGCTCTCGAAGAAGCGGGCCGAACCGCTCGGCGGCAATGAGGCGGATATGGCCAAGGAGCAGATTCGCCGCTTCCGCAAGCTGCACAAAGAGCAGGGTAAGAAGTTGAAGCGACTGGCTAAGGCTACGGGCTGATTCTGTTCGGACCTGATATGCTGACCGCCACTGATTTGCTGGTTGGAGTATTGCTCCCCTCGGCCACCGACTCCAGTGGAATGAGCACGTTTGCCTCCGGGAAGTAGGTACAGACGTTCCCTTCAGGTATCTCAGCGGGAACGACCTTCCATCGCGCGGCGTGCCGCTCTTTGCCTTCGAAGTGCGAAGTGATGTCCACCTCATCACCCGCTGAAAGGTGCAGCGTGTCCATGTCATCTCGATTCATCAACACGATTCGGCGGGCTCCGTAGACCCCGCGGTAGCGGTCGTCGTTGCCGTAGATGGTCGTGTTGTACTGATCGTGGCTGCGCACGGTCATCATGGTGAACTGACCCGCGGACGCCACCGGCTCGGGCAGGGCATGGACCGTGAACTTGGCCTTCCCCGTATCGGTGGGAAACACAGGGCCGTCACGTGGCCCGTTTGGGAGATAGAATCCGCCATCCTGGGCCACCCGAACCTCGTAGTCATCGAATCCAGGAACCACCCGCTCGATCAGCGACCGGATACCAGCATAATCTCGAGTATGCTCCTGCCACGCGAACGGTGAATCCCCGAAGGTCGCGTGTCCCATGCCACATACGATGCTGACCTCGGAGCGCAGGTGCGGAGAAGCCGGAGTGAGGCTGCCACGGCTGGAATGCACGACGCCCATGGAATTCTCGACCGAGACGAACTGTGGGCCTGATTCCTGCTCATCGATCTCGGTCCTTCCCATGCACGGCAGGATGAGGGCCCTACTTCCAGTGACCAGGTGACTACGATTCAGTTTGGTGGAGATCTGCACAGTCAGGTGGACCTGCGAGATTCCATCGGCCACAGCCTCGGTGTCGGACATCGCCGACAGCAGGTTCCCTCCCATGGCCATCAGCAGCCTGACCTTTCCTGCTCGCATCGCCTTGACCGCCTCGACGGTGTCCAATCCCCCCTGCTCAGGAGCGGTTATTCCCGTGACTTCGTTGAGGGCCGAGATGAAGGAGGGCTTCGGGTGGTGAACGATGCCAACCGTGCGGTCTCCTTGCACGTTCGAGTGCCCGCGCACTGGACACGCCCCCGCTCCTGGTCTGCCGAAATGCCCCCCCAGGAGCAGCAGGTTGGCAATCTCCTGGATGACGGCCACGGAGTTGCGATGCTGAGTGAGCCCCATCGCCCAGCAGACGATCATACCCTTCGATGAAGCAATTGCCTTGCCAACCCGTTCAATGTCCTCCTGCAGAACTCCTGAACCGGAGACAATGTCAGCCCAACTGACGGTCTCGATGGCAGCGGCGAAGTCCTCGAATCCCTCGGTATGCTTCTCAATGAACTCTCGGTCGATGGAATCCGCACCTAGTACAACCTTGCACAATCCCTTGAGGAGTTGGGCATCGCCGCTCACCCGCACCTGCAGGTGCTCGTCGGCGATGCGCGTACCGCGGCCGAGCATGCTGAGTGGTTGTTGTGGATGCTTGAACCGACCCATTCCGGTCTCCACGAGTGGATTGATGCTGACCACCGATGCTCCGGCCTGCTTCGCATCCGCCAACGCAGTGAGCATGCGTGGATGATTCGAACCTGGATTCTGGCCGATGACGACAATCATGTCCGACTTGGCGAAATCCTCGAGTTTCACCGTCCCCTTCCCGATGCCGATGACACGGCTGAGCGCGTATCCACTGGATTCATGGCACATGTTTGAGCAATCTGGAAGATTGTTCGTGCCGATCTGCCTCGCAAGAGTCCCCCACAGGAACGCCGCTTCGTTGCTCGTCCGCCCACTCGTATAGAGCACAGCTTCGTCCGGGTCGTCCAACACTCGGATGGCATCCGCAACCATCTCGAACGCGGCTTCCCATGAGATCATCCGGTAGTGGCTGGAATCCGATTCCAGCACCATGGGATGCGTCAGTCGACCCTGCTTGTCGAGCCACATGTCGTCCTTGCGGCTCATCTCCTCCACCGACATCCGGGTGAACAGTTCAGGCGTCACCCGCTTCTTGGTGGCTTCAGTGGCGAACGCCTTCGCCCCGTTTTCACAGAACTCAAATCCGCTACGATGTCCATCCGGATCTGGCCAGGCACAACCTGGGCAGTCATAACCATCGAAGCGATTGACGGTGCGCATGGTTTTCCAGGTTCGCAGAAGCCCAGCCTCTGCCATTCCGTAGCGGAAGGACTTGGTGACCGCTGCGAGCCCCGCCGCCACCTCCTTCGGCTTCGCGAGTCGCATCCGTTCCTGCCCCGCTGGCGCTATGGCGAGCACGTCTCGGCGCTCGTGCCTCTTCCCCATGGTGGACCTCGACCTGTGGGCTTCGTCCCACCTCAAATCGGTTGGGGCGTGAGCAAGGGCCCTCCTACAGAAATCTCGGGTGCTGGTTGGTTCTCAACCTGATAGCCGCCAAGCACCCGAATACACGTTGAAGCGCTGTTCTGAGAGGAACCCCACGAGCGTTATTCCACGCTGGCGGGCCAGTTCGACGGCCAAACTCGAGGCCGCACCGATACCTGCGACGATCGGGATGCCGGCCATAGCCGCCTTCTGGACAAGTTCGAAGGCCAGTCGACCCGAGAGCAGCAGGATGCTGCTTGAGGCTGGAAGTTCACCATCCAAGAACAAGTGCCCGATGACCTTGTCGACAGCGTTGTGGCGACCGACATCCTCGCATGCAAGGCGAAGGGTCCCATCGCTGTGGAACAACGCGGCGGCGTGCAGGCCTCCTGTCTTCTCGAACGTCTCCTGTGAACTCTTGAGTCGGTCCGCCAATGAGGCAAGCATGTCGCTTGACACCTCTGGGACGTCCCTGTCGATCTCAGGTGGTTCATTCGCAGTGATGGCCTCTATAGACGCTCTACCGCATACTCCACAACTAGATGTGGCGTAGAAGTGACGTTTCAACTGGTCGATGTCGAATGAACATGAATCTGACAGCTCAACGGTGACTTTCCCCGATTCGACCGCGCAGTCAACGACGTGTGTGCGCTGGCGGACAACGCCCTCGCCGTGCAGGAATCCAACAGCGAGCGCAGCATCGTCCCCTGGGGAGCGCATGGTGATCGATACTGGTTCTGTAACGCCGTTACGACGAACGATGAGTTCGAGAGGTTCCTCCAGAGTAAGTGAATCCATACCCGGCTGCAGTCTCCCCCCTTCCCAGCGCTGTATGGGAAGGTTCCGCCACTCTTCTTCTGACATATCCTCGGCTGATTCATAGGGCCACGGGCGATGAACGCTTCGCTTACGAAGCGACTGGGTGGCGTTTGCTTCAAAGCGGACCCGCCCCTCCCACAGACGATGGAAGAGAGACGTGTCAGTGTCGTCGACCGTCTGGTCGACAGCGGGCTGGAGCAGAAGGAGGCGAGAGTGCTCGTTACCTTGGCTGCCGCGGATCCGCTCAAGGCGAGTGAGATCGGGCGTCAGGTCGGCATCACCCGGATGGATGCCTACAACACCCTGCGTCGGCTACAGGACCGAGGTCTGGTGATGGCGACTGTGGACAAGCCGATGCGCTTCACATCATTGCCGATTTCCGAGGTGTTCCAGAACTTCATCTTCGAGGAGGAGTCTGAACTGAGGAGGCTCAAAGCCCATCTTACCGAACTAGAGAAGGGGGTTGGCTCTAATCCACCTCTCGCGGATCTGTCACAGGATGAACCCACTTTCACCGTTGTCAAGGAGCGCACCTACATCCAAGCCGCCATGGAACGACTCATCCAAGATTCTGAGAGCCACGTGTGGCTCCTGCTCGGGCGCTGGGGCATCATGCACCTAGTCAAGACCGGCGCTCTGGCCACCGTCAACGAAGCGAGTCAACGGGGTGTGAGTGTACGAGTGCTGGCCACACTCGATGAACGCACGCTGAAGTTCTACCACGACCTCGACGACAGCATCGAGGTGCGCCATTGCGACTCCTTCTCCCTGCAGGGCTGCATCGTCGATGATGAGGTCGCTGTGCAGACCCTGTCACTGGAGTCGAATCCGGTCGGTCGCGGCCGTGATGACGCTGCCCTGGTCATCGAGGCGACCGAGTTCGTCGCGGCTCAGGCGGAACTGGTCGCGGCGAGTTGGGGCAACGCCGCTTCATTCTCGGCTGCCCGCACCCGCCTTGAAGATGGGCAGATCGTCGAGCCACTCAAAGTGACTCTGGGCGGAGGTTCGTTCTACCAGCGTCTAAAGGAACTGGTCGCCAGCAACTACCAGGATCAGCATCCGGCGAGCATTGGATGGACTAACGCCATCCTGCGTAGAGGCGGTGAAGTGCTCTCTCCCGAACCGACTCTGCCGACCTTCGAAGCGCTCGGAATCGACACCTCCGAAGTGTTTCGCTCCGTAGGCCGTCGCATCGGTGAGGAAATCGCCATAGAACTGCAGGAAGTTGCAGACGATGACGAATTCTGGGGCGACCTGTCGCACCAATGGCAGGAGTTGGGCATGGGTGAACTCGTTGTCGAAGGTGATCCGCCCACGAGTATTCGCGTGATCGACTCGGGTTCGTGCGGCGGTGCCCCAAAACTTGGAGGACCGTTCTGCCACCTCGACGAGGGTATTCTCGAAGGCATAATCCAGACACGCTTCGGGGTGAGTGCCAGCGCGGTGGAAAGGGAGTGCACATCCACCGGCGACAACCATTGTCACTTCGACATCACGTTCGCACAATTGGATGTGTGAATGAAACGAGGATTAATCAGGGGTCGACCACAGCCGTAAGGTGAACAGCATGAGCATTCTTGGCGATGGCGGCGGCATCTCCCTCCCTATGGGTGACAATGTCCAGGTGGTCGAGGTGATCCTGACCATCACTGACGCTGCCGCTGAGCGCCTGCGCGCCGTGCTCGCTGAGGAAGCAGGAGAGGACCTTGTGCTAATCATCACGACTCTCTCGGGAGGTTGCTCAGGCCACCTCTATGACATGCAGGTCGCCGAGCGACCCGATGACTCCGGATTCCAGCACCTCGATGTCGATGGCATCGGGGTCTCGGTGCACAACCGGGACAGTGAGAGACTGAATGGCATCCAAGTAGACTATGTGGACACGCTCATGGGTGGCGGATTCAAGATCGAGAACCCCAATGCCGACCGTGGCTGCGGCTGCGGCAAGAGCTTCGGTTGAAGTCGTAGGAGGGCCGCGCATGGGTGATTCGCGCCCGACCGGCCCGCTGTGGTTCGAGCGCGCCTCCTGCTCTCGAACTGTGCTCTCTGGTGCTGACGCGGTGGACCTGTTGCAGCGCATCACAACCAACGACCTCGAAGAGATGAGTGCCACAGACGTGCGCAACACCTGCCTGATCGATGCCAACGGCAGGATGCTCGACCTTCTCTCCGTGTGGCATCTCGGCACGGAACTGCTGCTTATGGGCAGTGAGAATCAGGGCGAAGTCCTGCGAGCACATCTGGCTGATGCAGTTTCATGGAAGGACGATGTGCAGGCGGCAGATGCGGATGGAGTCCTGACCCTGCTCACTTTGGTCGGCGAAGGAGTCGATGACGTCGTCTGTCACTTGGTTGGCGAGTTGCCCGAATCAGGACGCTGGCTGATGGGGGAGACCTGCTGGTGTGCACGACCAGTGCACAAAGGAGAGGCGGACTGCTGGGACATCGTCTTCCAAGCTGGTAACCGACAAGAGGTGCTCTCTCTGTTATCGACGCATGGCGTGTCCAGAGCTGATGAGCACACATGGCAGCAGGAGAGAGTTTCCCGTGGATGGCTCGAAGGCGGGCGAGAGGTGGACGGCACGGTTATTCCACTGGAACTCGACTTGTGGGATTCAGTTTCGTTCGACAAGGGCTGCTTCACCGGCCAGGAGATTCTAGCGCGTATGGAGAGCCGCGGTAAACTCGCCCGTACTCTCGTCGGCCTGAGTTGCAGTGCTGAGCCTACCCTCGGAAGGCAGCATACCGAGGCGGGCTCTGTCGTGGTCACCAGTTCTGTCGAGCACTCGCGACTCGGTTGGATAGCCCTCGCCTTGGTTCGTCCGTCCACCATGGAAGATGACGGCAAGTTCAGCATGCAGGGTGATGCAGGTGAGGTCGAGGTGGAGGCCTGCATTCTCCCGTTCCGCTGAGGGTCAATGCTCAGAGTTGCGCTTGGGCTTCTCTGGCGGCAATGTGACGAGCCCCTCTTCGACAAGCGATGGTAGGGCCATCAGATCCTCGAAGCGGATATTGGCCTCGCGTGACTGCTCAGGGAACCCATGGTCGTTGTCGACGAACTCCCGCAGAGTGCAGATGTAGCGTAGGCTGAGGCTGCCGTCGCGGTCGCGAGTGTACGAATATAGTTCCGGCTTCTCAAGTGCTATTATCTGCTCATGGAACACGTTGCGGATGTGTTCTCTGCGACGGTTGGCGGCCCATTCAATCAGGGCGGCCACGATGGTACAGGTGTAGATCACGACCATCATGCTGATGGCGAACAAAACCGGCTCGTGCAGCCCCTCGCCCGGATTGGTGAGGGTTAGGAACACCTGTCTGCTCAGCAGCAGGAGCAGGCCGAGCCCGACAACCGGCGTCAACAGGTCCTGCATGATTGCCTCGAGAGGCAGCAGGCGACGTTTGGCGTTGTCAGCGAACGCCAGAGCACTGTCGATGGCGACCGAGGTGATGATCGCCAGACAGGCGAGAATCAGGTAGATTCCAGCTGCAAGCGCCAGGGCGAGTTTGTCTGGCAGGTGCAGGTAATGGACGACCAGATAGGCGAACAGGCCTAGGAACACAGTGGTTGGCATCCGATGCAAACCCTTGATCCATGCATCCCCTCCGTGAGCCCCGCGGTCGAGTTTCGGAACACCGATCAACTGCCACTCAGTGAACCGCTTGATGGTGCGCACGATTCCAGACAGGCCGCCCTTGTCGATGAGAATCCACTCGGTCAACCTGAGAAGAGGCAGCAGCGGCAGTATGAGGAAGACAGCCACCAGAGATAGAATGGGCCAGAGTATCATCGAAGGAAGCAGCAGGAAATGCAGCAGCCGCATGGGGTAGAGTATGTCGCTCTCGATCCTGCCCTGTTCCTCGGTGCTCAGACCGTTTCTGCGGCCCGCCTTGTCGAGAGATGGGCGGAACAACTCCAATGGGTGCCCGTGGTTGAGGACACCTGCCACCATCTTGCGATATTCTCGGTGCTTCTTCTGTGGCAGGATACGCTTTCGCCAGTAGTGCTGGGCGGGGAAAGCGAACAGCATCGGAGCGACCAGCAAGCCCAGTACCAGCAGCAGGACCTCGGGGTCGTCCACGTACTGCATGGGAGATGCGGTGACGCCTCGCGGTCATCAAAGGGACGGTCTAGTCATCGTGCATTCACTGAGTAGCAGCGTAGTTGCCGTTCACCGCATCCCAATCTACGACGTTCCACCAGGCGGCGAGGTAGTCAGCGCGACCCGGTCCGTATTTCTTGTAGTAGGCGTGCTCCCACACATCCACCCCGAGAATTGGCGTCCCACTGCCATCCATCAATGGGTTGTCCTGATTTGGACAGGAGGTGATGGCGAGCGAGCCATCTCCAGTCACCATGAGCCACGCCCAGCCGCTGCCGAAGCGGGTCATGCCGGCTTTGTTGAGGGCGGTCTGCATCTCCTCGAATGAACCGAAGGCGGCGTTGATGGCGTCGGATAGCGCACCGGTAGGTGATCCTCCTCCATCAGGTGACATGACATTCCAGAAGAAGCAGTGATTCCAGTAACCTCCCCCGTTGTTGCGCACTGCGGGGTTGTCATTGTGATCACGCAGCAGTTCCTCGATCGACTTGCCAGCCATGTCCGTGCCGTCGATGGCGCCGTTCAGGTTCGCCGTGTAGGCGGCGTGGTGCTTGGTGTGATGAATCTCCATCGTCAATGCGTCGATATGAGGTTCAAGGGCATCGTATGCGTATCCAAGGTCGGGTAGTTCGAAGGTCATGTCTCTTCACGAGCATGCGAACGCTGTGTGATTGATGAATCCTCGCCCGCCCGATTGTGGCATTGTTTGAGCAACCTTGATTGAAGTCCGATGGTTGAGGGTATGACGTGGCTAGGATTGCTGTCACCGACGGGATGGCTGCTGCTGCCATCTCCATGCTTGAGCGAGAGGGGCACGAAGTCGTTCTCGAACACTACGAGTCCGACTCTCTGGTCAGTGGTGTACTCGCTGACTTCGATGCCGTGGTCGTGCGCAGCGCGACCAAGTTGACCGCTGAGGTAATCTCTGCAAGCTGCGGTGGACCTGGGTCGCTCCAACTCATCGGCAGGGCAGGTGTAGGTGTGGACAACATCGACCTGTCCGCGGCCACCAAGAACGGTGTGCTGGTGTGTAACACGCCTGGGTCATCGACGCAGAGCGTGGTGGAATTGACCATCGGCCATCTGCTGGCAAGCGTGCGGCACATACGGGCGGGAACGCAGAGTCTCGGTGGAGGAGAATGGCGCAAGTCAGAACTCAGGGGAACTGAACTGTCGGGTAAGCGGCTCGGATTCATCGGGTTCGGCAGAATCGCCCAAGGAGTCGGCAGAGTTGCGAGTGCGCTCGGCATGGAACTGCACGCCTTCGACCCCTACCTCAAGGCACACATTGCCCGTGATCTGGGCTGTCAACTGCATTCTTCCGTCGATGAGGTGTTCCGGCGCTGCACGCATATCACTGTGCACTGCAACCTGTCGGACGAGACCCACCATCTCGTCAACGCCAAACGCATCGGGTTGATGACTGGGAGAGGAGCGGATGGAATCGAGTGCGGGAATCATCTGGTGAACTGCGCTCGCGGGGGTATCGTGGATGAGCAAGCCGTTCTGGATGCGCTCGAATCAGGCCAGCTAGCGAGCGCGTCGCTCGACGTGTTCGAGAACGAGCCGACGACCGCGGACAATCGACTGTTACAGCATCCCGCATTCGGAGGTACCCCGCACATCGGGGCAGCGACCTTGGAGGCTCAGTCGCGCATCGGCTTCGAGATGGCGGAACTGCTCATCGATTTCTTTTCGGGGAGAACTCCGAAGAGCGTCGTCAACCGCGATGTTCTCTAAGCAACCCGGTGAGTAAGATCACTCGAGTTTGTGCATCGCCGTGAGCGATGAAGCCAGCGCCGCCAGAGAGTCGGGAATCGAGACATCCGAGATGGGTGCGTTGAGAGAGATGCCTGCGTCCTTCTTCGCTCTCCACGTATCAGAGTTGAATTCGACGAGGTCTGCGGTCATCGAGCGCAGGGCGTCACCCTCCTGAGTGCCGCTGGCGAGATCGTCTAGTGGTGATTCGGGGAAGCGCCGCGCATCGACAGAACTGGTACCATAGAGAGTGCTGGACAGATGGTGCGTGAAGAACGGGCAGATCGGGGTGAACATGTCGAGCAGGTCGCGCACGATGCGATGCAGAGTCCATGCGGCGTTCTCATCCCCATCGTAGAGGCGGTGCTTGGCCATCTCCAGCCAGTGACTGGGGAAGATTCCTGTTCCGAAGTTCTTGATGGACTGCGTCGCAGTGTAGATGTCTATACGCACCCAAGCGTCGTTTACCGTCTCGTTCACATTACAGAACTCGGCGAGAATCCAGCGGTCGGAGTCATCGAGGTCGGAGGGAGCGGAATCGAGGTCATCTGGTATGTCGAACTGGCTGGCGAAGCGGCAGACGTTGAACAGCTTGGTGAGCACCCCGAAGTACTTCGCCTCGATCTCCTCAGGGTTGATGTGGAAGTCATCACCCACCTGGGCGTCACACGCTTTCCACAGCCGGAAACACTCGCTGCCAATCTTGTTCGCCCGCAGCTCGACCGTCTTTCCATTGGGTCCCTTCACCTTCCACAGCCCGGTCCGGCCTCCCGCACCGCACTCAAGTACCGAATCAGCGTCGATGCCGTTGCCCAATGACTTCGACATCTTGCGCCCCCACGGGTCCATCCCGAGTCCGTCAATCCAGACATTGGCGAATCCCGGGGCATCGAGCAGCAGCGCAGACTTGAGCAGCGTGTAGTAGAGCCAGGTGCGCACGATCTCCTTTCCTTGTGGGCGGATTCCGGTCGGGAACGCCCGCTCGAACACATCGGGATGGTTGAGGTAGCCGGAGACGAACAGGTTCGAGTTGGAGGAATCCATCCACGTGTCGAACACCTTCTCCTCTCCGGTGATGTCGCCGAGGGTGGTGGAGAGGTCGGCGTGGTCACCGAGGTCTTCCCTTGTTTCGCGATCGAGCACACGTGAGCCGGCTGGTGGGCTTTGGCGCCATGGTTGGACATAGGATCCGGAGGGGGGAACGACGATCTTCGTGCCGTCTTCGGAATACCAGATGGGAATCTCGGTATGGTACCAGCGGCGACGGCTGATCGGCCAATCGATGCTGATGTTATCCATCCAGTCGAACAGAAACTGACGGTTGCGCGGCGGAATGAAGTTAATCTCCTGTGCAAGTTCGTGGATGCGGCCCTGGATGTGTGTTTGGCGCACGTACCACTCCTTCAGAAGGATGATCTCGACAGGATTCTTACCCCGTTCTGACACGGGCACCTCCTGCTCACGCTCCACAATCGCTTCCAGCCGGTCATCTTCCTCCAAGAGGTCGATTGAATGCGCGCGCGCATCGCTGACGCTCATTCCTGACAGCGGACCAGCCACTGCCGTCAGGTTTCCATCGAGGTCGATCGCCTGATGCGGCTCGAGCCCGAATTCACGGAAGATGGCGACGTCATTCTGGTCACCGAACGAACACGCCATCAGGATGCCGCTGCCGAAGTCCATCTTGACCGATGCGTGCGTGCGCACCTCGACCGAGGTTTCGCGGCCGGCTACCCCCATGGGTATGGCGAGCCGCTTGCCGATGAGGCCACGGTGGCGCTCGTCGTCGGGATGGACGATCACCACACCCACAGCGCAGATCAGTTCCGGGCGCGTGGTGGAGATGATGACCTGCTCACCGGAGGGTTGTCCCGCCTCGTCGAGCACGTCCCAGGACACGTCGATGAGCAGGGTCTTGCGCTGCAGGCGTTCGACTTCGGCCTCGGCGATGGTGGTGCCTTCGACCGGGTCGTAGATGTTCGGGCGCAAGTCCTCGATGACCTCCCCTCGCTTGAACAGGTCGATGAAGATCGCTTGGGTGACAGCCCTGTAGTCAGGGGAGTCGGTCAGGTATTCACGGGCGAAGTCGCACGATAGTCCGACGCGGCTGGCGGTGTCGCGCATCGCCTGGGTGTACTCCTCGATCGTCTCGGCGCACAGGTCGAGGAATTCTGCACGCTCGAACGTCTTCATCTTGCGTTCCATCTTGCGCTCGACGGTGAATTCGATGTTGATGCCGTTGCGGTCGACCCCCCATGGGAAGTAGACCTCCTTGCCCAGCAACCGCTGACTGCGCGCGATGACATCAATCATGCTGTACTGCGCCACGGCGCCGATGTGCCACGTCCCCGACGGATAGGGTGGGGGCGTGTCGATGACGAACAGTTCGTCTTCTGAATCAGGGTTGAATCCGTAGCGGGCGGAATACTCGTCCGCATCGGCGTAATGCTCCTCTTGGATACGCTTCTCAAGATCGATGGACCAGCGCTTCTCCGGGATGCGAGGTTGCGACATCCAGGTACCACCAGTTGCCCCGTCACACGTCAACAGTGAGGGTCGTCCGGTCGTGCGCCCACGGTTCCGGTTGAAGAGGCTTCGCCTCGACTCACCGAGGAGAATGGCCGAATCTTGACTTCACTGGAATCACAGGATGAGGGATTAAAGACGGGACGGGTTGCACAGCCCTCTTGAGGGCTGTCGTGACAGAGGAAGAACATGGCAAACCAGACCCCCCCAGCGCGGGCGAGAGATTGACCGAGGGTATCACCACGGTTCGTGGTGTGATGCAGTCACGCATCGATGATTTCGACTCCGATGCTGCCGTCGACGCACTGCTCGCCGCGCCGGAGCGTATCCGCCGCGAACTGCGGCACATGACGATGTTCGGTACGCTCACCCGCTTCCCAGCGGCGACGGTCGCCGTCTTCATCCTCATCACCATTTTCTTCGCGTTCCATTCCGGAATCCTCGACAAGTGGACCGGGCAATCGTCGATGAACGTGAATGGCGATCTGGAGGTCTACCTACCCGAAGGCAGTGAGGTATCGGAAAACATCGCTCTCATCGAAGAGGACTGGACGACCAACGCGATGATCATCTATGTCGAGTCGGAGAGCCAACCGGTCACCAACGTCGAGTTGTTACGGCAGATCGATGCCATCGAACGCGCCCTCAATAGACACGTCTCGGACGGTGGTGAGGAGGACGGGATCATCTACGTCCTGTCTATCGCGACCGTCGTCAAGGAGATCAACTCGTCCGGCCCGCGGGTGGCCAAGGCGTTCATCTCGAACTCCGGTTCTGCCATCGGTGGCGATGCGGTCGCCGACCAGTTGAACGAGCAAATTGATGACTACTCGGATGAGTTGGGCGGTTACGGCATCCCCGACAACCAGGAGCGGGTCAATCGCATCATCGGTGAGTTGCCGGACAACGCCCGCGACAAACTCTACCGGGATGTGGGCAAGGACACCAACGGGGACGGTGTGAACGACAAAGAAACGGTGGGATTCCCCAATAGGGCTGTGATCATCGTAGGAGTGGTGGACACCGGGTTCCACGCCAGCGAGATCCCCGACGCCTGCAAGACAGGGGGTCAGCGTGAGGTCGAGGCGTATACGGACATCGTCGTCTACACCGAATGCTGGATCGAGCAGATAGCCGGGGAGAACAGATGGAACGAGAAGTTCAGCGACTGCCTGGACAAGCCGGACAACAACGAGACACCCTGCCTTGGCGTCGAGATGACGCTCACCGGACCTGTGCCGATCACCAACTCGGTGACCAAGTACTCGTTCGTGCTCTTCTGGCAGATCTTCCCCGCCGCAGTGGGCGCAGTGGCGCTAGGTCTGTTCATGTTCCATTCAGACCTCATCCAGACAGGTCGTCTACGTCTGGTGCAGGGATTGAAGGTGATCATCATCGCTGGACTACCGACGCTCTGCTCCGTATGGTGGACGCTAGGCATCATTGGTTTCCTCGATTATGAGGTGACGATGACAGTGATCATCGTTGGACCAATCCTGCTCGCACTGGGTGTTTCGTACGGATTG
This sequence comes from uncultured euryarchaeote, assembly GCA_937897085.1. Lineage (GTDB taxonomy): Archaea > Thermoplasmatota > Poseidoniia > Poseidoniales > Thalassarchaeaceae > JAKUTA01. Next base: position 14,004 of record CALCOR010000167.1, read on the forward strand.
CACATCACCAACCGCTACGCCGAGGAGGACGGCACTCCAGAGGAGAAAATGGCGGTGGCGCTGCAATCGACCGGCAAAGCGGTAATGCTCTCGGCTGTCACGACAATCATCGGCTTCATCTCGCTGGTCGGCACGCCGATGAAACCGATTCAAACTGTGGGCATCTCTCTAGCCGGAGGCATCGTCGTAGTCTACTTCCTGACGATGGTGATGGTACCCAATCTCACCATGCTTCTCGATCTCAAGAAACCGAGCCACCCGCCGCCCAAGGCGTTCGAACACATCGTGGCTGTACCGATCAAATGGAACAAGACGGTCGTCGTGCTGTTCGCCCTGCTGCTGCTCACCTCAGCGACCTGGGCGCGTTCTCAAGTCGAGGAGAACATCGACCTGCTCGAGATGGCACCCGAAGGTCAACCACCAATCATCAAGATGAAGCAGTATAGCGAGGAGTTCAACGCCGGCCAAATCGGAATGCTGCTCATCGAGGGCAACATCAGTGGCGACACTCAGGACTCTGATGTGCATAACGACGACCCTTTCGAGAAATTGAAGGGGATCGAGCAACTTGAGAACAACACCGACCGCGTCGCGCAGACGACCGCCGTGAGCGTTGTCTTCCTGATGAAATCGGTCGGCGTGTCCGTGAACGTGACGGGTACGACAATCCTGCCTTTCTGTGCCGCTATGCCGGACAGCCCCCCAAAGGAGGTGTGTGAGGTCATCTTCGACCGCGAAGAGGAGCAGAACGCGACCTTCTGGAGAGTGCTCACGACCTTCGACACCGACGACCCGGCCAACCGTGAGGTGCAGATCTTCCTGCTGGACGTGTTCTACGCCAGCCTCACCAACGAGACGAGACAACTGTTCATCTCGTCTGATTTCCAACGCAGTCTCATCTACGTCGACATGCCGTTCATGAACGTCAAGGAGACCGCGGCCGCCGTCGATGAAGTTGACATCCATTCTCAGGGTAACTACGATGGCGGAATCAAGTCGACTAAACTGATTGGCGTGGCCGCGGTCACCATCGCGGTCAACGAGTTGATCGTCTCATCACAATGGTCATCGCTCGGGTTCGCGATTCTCGCCACCCTGCTCACCCTCGGATTCGTCTTCCGCGACCCCCGGTTCGCCATCCTGACCACCATGCCGGTCATCTTCACCGTGGGAATGCAGTGGATGGTGATGGTCTGGCAGGATGTGACGCTGTCGCTGGTTACGGTCATGATCGGGTCAATCCTCGTAGGAGTGGGCATCGACTTCAGCATCCATATCGCCAATCGCGTGCGCGAGCTCGGAGGCTCTCTCGAAGCCATCCATGTCTCCTGTACCAGCACCGGCATGTCGCTGGTGGAAGCGGTGGTGGTGACCTGTCTCGGGTTGTTCACCGCCTACTTCATTCCGATTCCCGCACTCAAGCCGTTCATCACCGTCATCATCATCCTGCTCCTGGTCGCGGCGGCCTCAGCACTGCTGCTGTTACCGGCGATCTTCGCGACGATGGTCAAGAGCGGTGTCGGGCTTTCCGGTGGGGCCTCGGCGCTGATGCGCAGCGCGCGGCTCGAGGAGGCTGTGACGGCTGACCCGCTCGACATGGTGCCCGAGGCGACCGTGCGCGGCTGGAACGACCCCGACGCCTGGTAGACGCAAGTGCCATACCACTCAGGCATGTGGAACGCTTCGATGGCCCGCAGGCATTGGCTCATGAAGAGCGAGCCCGATGCATACTCGTGGGAGCAACTGCTCGCTGACGGTTCGACCCATTGGGATGGTGTGCGCAACTACCAGGCTCGCAACCTCATGCGCGACGACATGAAGGTAGGAGATCTGGTGCTCTTCTACCACTCTAACTGCAAACCACCACACGTCGCAGGTGTGGCGCAGGTGTGCAAGGAAGGATATCCTGACTTCTCTGCATGGGACGAAGATTCGAATTATTTCGACCTCAAGACGAACCCCGACGAACCCACTTGGATGATGGTTGACATCGAGCCGTTGGCCACGCTTTCCGCGGCTGTTGAACTGCCTGATATGCGCGCCAACCCCGCTCTTGAAGGGATGGCTCTGCTTCAGCGGTTCCAACGTCTTTCGGTACAGCCTGTCGGCGAAGATCACTTCGCTGAGGTCTGTAGAATGGGCCAACTCGACGCGGCGACAATCTGACAACCTACGCGCGGCACGGAGAGATGGGGTGAGCAGTGATGGTCCAACGACTTCCGGTTTCTCCGCGGGCAGCGTGCATCGAATACGCCATCCGCGATGTGGTGGTTCCGGCGACCGCTCTAGAGCGACAGGGCCATGAGATCCTGAAGCTGAACATCGGCGATCCGCTTGCCTACCCTGGGCTGCCCA
>CALCOR010000168.1 GCA_937897085.1 uncultured euryarchaeote
CATCACCGTCGGTGTCCGGGCATCCGAAGCGGTCGTAGTGGGAGGTCCCTGCGACGTCTGGGCAGGCGTCGGGCTCCCACGCGCCCATGGTCTGGTTGTTACCGTATCCATCCTCATCACTATCGAGCCACTGGGTCGGTTCATCTGGGAAATCGTCATCGGTGTCCGCGACCCCATCACCATCCGCGTCCGGACAGCCGATGGTGGGCACTGTGCTGTTGCCCCACTGTGTTATGCAATCATCATCTGAGTTCGCGATGCCGTCACCATCGTCGTCGAGTTGGTACTGTGCACATCCCCGCTCGTCAGGCACCCAACCCTCGAGTGTGGCGGGACATTCATCCTCACCGTTCCAGACACCGTCATTGTCGTCGTCGGGGAGCAGGTGCTTGGCATTGACTCCGACGCGGGCCCACGCCAATACTCGTGCATACAGACTGAGCCGGACGAACCCCATCTCGTCCCACTCCGTTTGCGCCGTGTCGTTGAGCATCCATTCCAACAGTTGGATTCGTTCCTGAAGTTCCGTGGAATCGATGATCAGGTAATGATCATCCTGCACCGGCCACGTACCGTTCTCGCTGGCTGAGACAGACGGTTGTACCGCTTGACCGCCACCGGCGAGCGCGTCCTGCACACCATGCGTCCAGTTGTCGACGATAGGTACGAGGTAGAGGTCCGGGGAGTCGAGCGCCACGCGCATCTCAGTGAACCCGAGCAGGTCATCCTGCTGGCTGACGAAGTAGACGAGTTGGCTGCGCAACTCCTCTTCGAACCTGTAGCGTGCAGTGGAACCAACGAAGAAGCCATCCGGGAACTGGCAGTCACTGCAGGTTAACAGCCGCTCCATCATCATCGGCACGGAGCGATTGTCCCAACGTCCTGCAACGTGAAACGGCTCCTGGTTACATGAGGGATGGAGGTCCCCCCACTCCTTGATTCCGTCATTGTCAAGATTGGGAACCACCGACATCAGTTCGATCCCCGGCATGTCCCCAGACTGCACCATTGTCGAGACTGAGGCGCCGGAGAGGAACCATCGCAGTTGAGCCATCGACAGTCCTCCGATGGTGCTCAGGCAGGATTCGGCGGCGCCACCGGCCATGACGAACAGGGAGGCGGGCATACGACCGATGGGTACCTCAAGGAGTTGCGAAGTCGTCTGAGTGCAGTTCAGGAGTCCATTTGTCGACCAGTTGGCCGTAGGGGAGGCTATGTGGTGTGGGACTCCATGAGTTATCGATCCGATGATGCCGCCATCGTCGCAGAGGGTGTTCGACATCAACGTGGTGGTCATGTTTTTGTGCGACATGGGGCGGCCGTCGGTGCTCGGCCAGTTCTCTTGCCAGCTGTCGATCATAGTTTCGCCCGTGATGTCTCCTTTCAACTGATGGAATGTCTCTGGCGACATGTGCACTGCGGTGCGGCCACGTATCTGGGCGAACGCCATTTTGGTTCCATCGGGAGACCACGCGACAGCCCTGACTCCGCGACTGCTGCCGCCACCACCGCTGAACGATCCGAATTCCGCTATTTCATCTGAATAGTTACTGATGTTAGCAACGTTATCGGGACTATCGTAGACGCGCACTTCGTCATCACCGCCAGCGACAACGAAGTATGCACCTGTGGGGTCGAATGATATTGAATAGACGTCGCGAGAACTGTCAGTGAACCCGCCGACATGAGATGCGTTGCTGACGTTGTATATGTTGACGCGATTGTCGAACGCCCCCGTGAGCAACCATCGACCGTCTGGGCTGAATGTGACACCGAGAGCATAATTGGACGTATGGTTGTTGAAATACATGTGTTCAGTTCCGTTGTTTGTCCAGAAGGTCTTCAACTCCCCTCCTGCGGCCAACCCGGCTACCAATCGGTCGTCTGGACTGACGTCGACACTCCAAACCGTTTGTCCAGGATCGAATGAGTAATTCCTCACCATGCTCCAGTTATCATTCGCCGAGAATTGTCGCAATTCCCCCTCGCCACCGCCGGTGAACAGGTAGGTGCCGTTGGATGACCATGCCACACTGGGCACATCGTCGGCATGCATGTTACTCAGGTTCTTCAGGAGAGTGGCAGTTTTGGTTGTCCAGTCCATCTCCAAAACCACCATCTGAGCGTGATTGTCGTCACCGTTGAAGTAAGCGCCAGCAGCAAGATAGGAGCCGTTTGGCGAGAACGCCAACCCCCTGACGTATTCATCAGAGAAGGTGTACAGAGTTGCAACGGTTCCCCCGCCTGCTGTGTAGAGCATGACATCGCTCCCACCGCCTCCAGCCACGTGAACCGAGTCAGGAGCCCACGAGATGGCGCGGGAACTGCCGTCGTTGACATACAGAGATCTCGCCGAATCTTCCCAGTCTGTAATCGTCGCCCCGGCGAAATTCGGGCTACCATCACCATCTGAATCCGGGCATCCTGCATAGCCGATGGTGCTGTTCCCCCAAGCGAACGGGCAGTCATCCACTGCGTCGTCGATTCCATCATTGTCACCATCGACTGCGGAGGCGGTGATGGCGAGCATCGCGCTCGAGCACATGAGCATCAATACGAGCAGGACGGGCATGACCCGACGAGGCGTTCGCACCAGCATTGAACTCGCCAAGGCAGATGTCCCCTCTTTGGCTCTGTCGCATCTCTGACTACGTCAGATTAATCGATCTCGGACTCGGACGAGTTGAGTTCATCATCCTCAATAACAGCGGAATCCTCTGGCGCTTCATTATCCAACTCGTCGATGACATCGGACAAGTCGACCTCGTTGAGCAGGTCGAAATCAGCCTCATCGGTTGGCGGGGGGCCAATCGGTCCGATGCTTGAAGTCATCTTCATCGCCTCGATGTCATCCAACCCCTCGTAGTCCAGTTCCTCGTAGTCATCGAGGAACAGTTCCGGGTCAAGTGGTGTGCCAATCGGGTGGCTCTCGGGCCTGCGCTGCTGTCTGCGCTGCCAGAGGACGAGCAGCAGCAGCAAACCAGCGATGCTCGCCATGTTTGCCAGCGAGCCGGGTTCGCTCACCTTCGCTGTCATCGTGTTCTCGGGGGCGATGGCGTCTGCCTCAAGTTCGATCAGCTGTTTGTTCCCCGCCGGATCCGTGACCAGCAGGGATGCAGCCCAGTGACCGGGCCTGGCAATTTCCGAGATGTCGAACCGGATGGTCTGCTCCCCTGGGGACCCTCCAGTCACGCTGTGCTCGATCTCCCGCTCCCGCTCGATCACCAGCGACCAATCAACGATGTCGTCGTCTAGGAAGTCCACCCTGAGGATCAACTCGCAGTCGGCCAGCGGCTCAGGCCGGAACACAGAGGGCACAGGCTCGGGATCACACCGATTGATCTCCCACTCCAAGCGCGCTTCAGGGGCCCTGCGGTCAATCGTCATATTCTGTGCTCGCCAGCCGAGGTTGCCAGCGATGTCGGTGCTGCTGACATTGAGCAGCCACAGACCATCCACCCCGGGTAGGTCGATACGAATCGTGTAGGTCCCCACGTCTGCACAGGGAGCAGAAGCGGACTCGTCGGCGATACGAACGTGGACCTCAAGTCCCGGTTGACACTCTCCAGTGACCTCCATGGACCAACTGGGTGTATGCACGCCGCGCGGGGGTGTGTCAATCGTCAGGTGAGGGGGTTGAGTGTCCAGATGGACCTCGAGCACGAACACGAACATGTGTTCGAGCGCAGAGATGTCGAAGCGAATGTGGTTGTCACCCTCCAACAATTGCACTGGGAGTGATATGTCACCGGCGTCAGGCCTGCCACTCGACACCGGGATCCAGGTCGTGTTGACCAAACGACTCCACGTCCAAGCCTGGTCCGGACCGAGGTGCATGTCGGCGAACACCGTCGGTGTGTTCACAACGCCGCCATCCCAGTCGGCCGTCAGCGTGGGGATGTAGATTTCAGGCGGCAGTTGGACGAGGATGCACTCGAGCACGGTGTTCGGGTCAGGGCCGAAGGACAGGTCGACAGCGTGGATGCAAATCTCGTGTTCTCCGGTGCTCTCAAGCACCAATGAAGCTGAGGAGGTGATCGTGTGCTGGGAGGTGACCTCGGTAGCTGCCAGACCGTCGATGAGGACCTGCACTCGCGCCGGCTCGGAGATGTTCCACTCGGCGACGAACTCATGGTGCAGCAAGGTGACGTTGTTCGCAGGTGAGAGCCAGCCCACCTCGGGCGAGGTGCGATCGAGCTCCAGAGTGAAGTTCTCGTGACCCCAGTTCTCCGCGAAGTCGAGCAACTCGACCTCCACCTGATACTCTCCATCGGGCAGTTGTGACTGGTTCACCTCGAACTCGAAGGTGACGTGTGCCCACGGGTCTTGAGCGCGCGCTGATGTTGTTCCGCCTTCACGCACGTGGCCGCTGTTGTCTCCACCCCACGGAGGTGTCTGCTGGTACTCGCAATCGCGGTAGTGAGAGACCCCTGACTCATCCAGCAGGCGGACGCACATCCTCCGCGTGTCGAAAATCGATTCCAGATGCAGCAGCATCGGCCCAGTCCTCGCATTGAGAGCCCCGCTGAAGTCGCTGTCAATGCCATCGAACGGTGGCCACGCCCAACTCCCGTTCGGTGAATCTCCGGTCGTCTGCACGAACTTGACCTGCTTGTCAACCTGAGGAGGCAGATCATTGGTGGGCCCTATCTCGTCGTAGACGATATCGAACTCGAGTTGGTTCCAGTTTCCGGCCAGATCCAGCGCATCGACCCCGAAGGTGTTCAATCCCACCCAACCCCAAGTGGTCGCATCGGCGGGATCACCCTCGACATTCGACCATTCGCTGTGATTCAGCGACAGAGACAGATCAGCCATGCCACTCTCATCCACATAGTGCTCGATTCCATCAATCCATATGCGAGTGCCTACATCGGTCTGCACCGAGAGCCAGTCTGGGTTCGAGACATTCGTAAGCAGTGTCCAACCATACAGGATGATCGGGGGGGCGACAGTGTCGTACTCCACCATCAAGGTGGTCTGGTTCAGTTTGCCGAAGTTGTCCGATACATTCGCCCAGAAAGTGCGCCAGCCCTCGTCAGCAGGGAGTGTCAAGTTGACCCAAACAGCCCGCATCAGCGCCTCCTCGTAGAGGGTCGAGGTCGTCTCGTTCTTCCCCAAGGGGGTGTAGAGCCAGTCGTCGATGATGATCACCCGGTCGACGCTGACGCCATCCTCCAGCATCCACAGGCTGAACACATGCCTTCCAGCCGCCTGCACCATGAAGGTCGCCACCTGGCTCTGGTTGTTCGCCCACCCGCTCGCTGCCCAGGCCCACTGACCATCCACCTGCGTCGCCTCGACCAATCCGAGCTGCTGGCCGTCGATTCCGTAACCGACCGAATCGCCGCTGAGGTCCGGCGCGCTCAAGCGCAGCCAAACATAGTATTGACCAGGGGAGTTAAAATCTATAGAGTAGTCCAAGCGTGAGCCAATGGTGATGTTCTCATCATCATCAGGCGTTGCGTTCATATGGCCAATTCCCGAGTATCCAGGAACTGAGTAGTTCTCTACCCATGTGTGGTTCGAGGGATCTCCGAGTGCAGTAGCCGTATAGGACTCCGCCTCGATCACCAACTTACCGGATGTCTCGGAGTAGTGTGTGCCATTGGCCAGGTTCGCGCCGCTGTTCCAGTGCTTCCATGAAGCGGTGAAGTCCCGGCTGCCGCTGGTGTACGACTCGACGCCCTCGACGGAGATCGTCAGGTTGTCCCAGAGCATCGACGGGTCCCCCTCCAAGCTCAACGAGGACAGGTTGAACCCGTCGCCGATATCGCTGGTGGCGAGGTTGACCGGCAGTGTCGCATTGGTGCGCGTGCCATTGAGAGGGGTCGAGAAGGCCAGTTCTGGCGGATAGTCGAGCAGTTGGTAGTCGTATTCGAGCCTGATCTTGCCTCCGGATGCAAGTTCGAGGACGACCCAACCGCGCCAGTCGCCCGGTTCAGCGGGCATGCCATAGTCGACGACGACGTCGAATGCTGTGACCGGCATCTGCCCAGCCAGCACGCTGCTGCCGTTGGGGAATCGGCTCTGGATGACTGTGCTGTTCAACTCGGTGAGATTGGTCACCGTGAGCAGGTCACCCGAGACGACGGTGCGCTTGAGCCAGAAGTTGGCCGAACCATTGGGAACGTCGAACCCATTGACCACCGCCCACCACGTTCCGTCATCCGGGTTCTCAATCGTGATTTCCTCGTCCGAGTTCCAACTGCCTGAGATATCGATCTGCTCGCTGCCCCAGTTGATGTTGCCATCACCGTTCTTGTCGTGGTAGAGTGCCAGATCCAAATCTGTGCGCGGCGCGCTCGAATCTATCTCGACGCGCAGCATCACCGCATCGTCGATCGTGAATTGGTGGCGATATGACGAGCTCGACCATCCACCTGGCGTGTCCTGCAGCGCGGTCTCGGTGGGCAGCAGGAACGGCTGCGTCCACCCGTAGCCGGTCACCGAGGCGATGTCCAACTTCATGGTCGAGCCGAAGGTCACCACTTCCTGACCAGCGGCGTCATTCCAATCGCGCACGACGCGAGACAGCGTTCCGTCGATTGATGCCACATAGCCGACCGATATATTCAGCGGGTTGTCGTTGGTGTTCACTCCGTGCATCGCCGAATGCAGCATCATCTGCTTCAATCCTGGTGTCGCTTCGGCCACCAGCACCTCGTGGCTGCTTCCTGTCGAGGTCTCCCAATCGTAGATGCCGCTGCCGGCGTCCATGTTGCGTGATGACACCTCTGGCTCCAGATTCACGGGCCCGTACGCCGCCGGGTCATCGAGTTGGAACGGATGGCCGCGCTCCGACATCCAATGCACGTCGACGTCGGTGTAGCTGTTGTTCGGCCAATCGACATCGATGACGATCGCCCCATCACCGGACATGTTCTGCGGCCAGTCGAATGAGAGGAACTTCCAGTCTCCCGATTCGGAGCGCCAACCCCAGCGCTGCGCCCCCTGCAACCAGGTCTCGGAGTAGAGCGTCTGGTTGCTGACGTTGCCGTCGATCGGCTTCGGGCGCAGGTCGAGTGGCCCTGGAGATGCGACGTTGACGACCACCGGCAGGGGCCAGTCGCGAATGAGGGTGCCATTGGCGGTGTATGTGGAAATGCGAATCTGCTCCTGCCGGATTCCGGGCAGGGCGTCCGAGGGCACATTTACGCGGCAGTTGATCCACCCACTGCCATTCGGGGTGAGTTGGACCGAACTCGAGCACGGGCTCAACCAAGTCTCGTTGACATCGGGTCCGAACGCCGTCCAGTCAACCTCTATCGGCAGTGGTTCCTTGGTACCAGCCTGGGCTTCGTGCCTGTAGACTCCTAGGAGGATTCCGTCCTCTCCCCTTTCCAGCGGCCAACCAACGCGTGTCTCTGACTGCCCCGTCTGGTATGTGTGCGCCGACAGAGTGGCATATTCGTTGCCACCCTCCATCTCGTCCCCGTCTACGTATCCGTCACCATCGGTGTCGTTCCACCAGATACCGTCTCCGTCGACGTCGTGCCAACTGAACAGTTCCACGTAGACCCGGTTCTCGGACTGTCGGTTCTGGTCGTTGTCGAATCCCTCGCCGTTCATCGCAGCCCGCGCCCTGATGAGTGAGGTGCCGTTGGGGAGGGTCAGGTTCGCATCACCGTCGATATGGATCGGGATGAAGATGTCCGGCCGCCCTCCCTGATAGCCGTCCCATCCGTCGCTGGCGTTGACCACCCACGTGCTGTTCCAGTGCTGCAGTGGCTGCAACGTGCTCGGTTCCCAGACCACCGTGAGGTTGCTCCCCCCTGTACCGTTGAGAGTGAAGTTGGCCGCCGCCACATCTCCTGGCATCAGGATGTTGAGATTCGCCTCGCGATGCTGGCCATGATTGAATCCAGGCATCCAATAGGCGGGTGAGACGAGCAGAGTGTCGTTGGAGCCGTTGATGGAGGATACCGCTTGCGCGGCATCGAACCATCCTGCTCCCTGAACGAGCGGATCGTAGCCGCGGTCCTGCGCCGTTGACATGATCACATCGCGCACCGTCTGCGAATCGGGGTAGACGCCCCAGCGTTGGAACCAGGCGTCGTAGACGAGCGCGGTCAAACCAGCAGCTACTGGCGTCGCAAGAGAGGTGCCAGCCCAGGTGGCGGTTGCCGAGTTGGCATTGCCCACCTCGTTCAGTGTTCTGTCACCTGTCGCTGACCATCCGACGGCAACGATGTCCGGGTCGAGTCGGCCCACCGAGTTCGGTCCACGATTAGACCATGCCGCGGTGTCACCCCATGTACCACCATGCGGTTCACCGACCAGACTGGAGAACGCTCCCACAGAGAGCACGCCATGGGCGCCTCCGGGAGAGACGACGGTTCCGTAACCGTGCCCACCATTGCCCAGTGCTACGGTGTAGAGCGTCTCGGGAGAATGGACGCGGGTCAGCCAGTCGACGTACAGCGACATGTAGTCCGTGCCATCGTTGTGGATGTTCGACCAGCCGAAGGAGAATGAGCCAATCTGCGCCTCATCCCCTGTGGAAACGTTTCCGTCATATCCCTCAGCGACGAAGCGCCACGAATCAAGGAACGAGCCGCCTGCATAGACGTCCGCCACTGCAATCAGTTGCGCCCCGGGAGCCATTCCGAGCACCTGGCCGTTGTTGACCACCCCCTGCGCCGCCACCGCCGACGCACACAGCGTGCCGTGGTTCCCTCCCGGGTCATTCCTGTCGTTGATCATGAACAGCGTGAGGTTGCCCGCGCCTGCGATGCGGTCAGTGAACCCGGCTCTAGCAGAGTAGGTGGGAGCGTAGGGCACCGAGTTGTTGCCGTCGGATATCCAGTAGATCAGCCCCGCCGAGCGGTCCCACAGGCTGTCATTGTCCAAGTCCAGCCCAGCCGTCTCGTCACCCTTGCGCATCGGCTTCTCGTCCGACAGGTTGCCATCGCGGTCTATGTCGACGTAGACCGTCTCGTAGACGCCGGCCGTCTGGTCGTCCACCACCACCACAGCCACATCGCCACCCATCGTGGAGACGAGGCGTGAGTCAGGGTGCTGCCCTAAGTGCCAGACTCCAGATAGAGAGGGGGGGATTCCGGAGATGTTGATGGTCGAGTTATCGAGCACCGAGTCGTTGTTCGCATCCCCATCTAAGGTCGAGGTGTCAGCATACCACGAACCGCCGTTTTCGGGATAGGCTGCAGCGTCACGCAGCCAGAGGTCTACCGAGCGGGGATCCCACATAATCGGCCAGCCGTCCCACGGAGAGGAAGGGTCGTCCACCCTTGCCTGGGTGCCGTTCAGGTCAGGATGTGCGAAGTCGATGCCCGAATCGACGATGGCGACCTTGACTCCCGAGCCGTTCACTCCACCGTCCCACGCTTGAGTCGCCCCGTGGATCTGGCCCGACTTCACGCTGCTAGGAGAACCTCCGGCACCCTCAGTGGCCCGCTCAGGCGGTCCTGGGTCCTCGAACACGACAGTCACACCGTGGACACCGAGTAATTTGGGAACGAGGTTGGCTGGCATGTCGATGCGTCGATGTTCCAGCACGCCGCTGGTAGCATCCCGGTTGACCAACTGTTCACCTGATCTGGCTGGGGCCTGCACAGGAAGCAGGCCAGCCTGCTCCTGCCACGCATGCAGCGCTGCCAGATTGCGGGTCAGCACGTAGACCGATGCAGGCACATCCCCGCGGTCCCACCACACCTGAGCGGGAGGAGATATCGTCGGAGAAGTAATCGGAATGACATCAATATCGATCTCCTCTTGAGAAGTCACTGCAGCATCTCTCTCATCACCGTCTTCGAGCAGACTCAGCAGTGGTGACCATCCGACGGTCAGCATCAGCAACGCGATGAACAAAGAAGGTGACAGAACGCGTTGTGGCGTTGGGGGGACGGATGGCACGTCTCGCGGGCGAGTCCTTGACTCCTTCAAGGACTCGGCTGCGCGTGTGAGGGCACCGTTCCGGAGAATAGGTAGCCCGTTCAGGATTCGAACCTGAGTCCCCGGCACCAAAAGCCGAGATGATGGACCAGCTACACCAACGGGCTCTGAGCCGGAGTCCCGGCGCGGGCCCCATATGGGCTTTTCACCCCAGCAGGTCGTTGAAGCCGCTGCCCTTGACGACCGCTCTGGCGCTGATTAGCCACTCCTCGAAATCCTCTTTTGACTCCTCTGAATAGGCGATTGCCTGTAGCCCCATGTCCAACTTGTCACACACTCGGGCAAACCTGGCCTCGGCAGTCTCACCCGCCTCGAATTCATCCCACAGGTCGCGGATTCGGCTTCCGTGCGGAATGCTATGCAACATCGCATTGAGAGCCGCCCCCTCCATGGCCGCCTTCTCCTCCTCTGGAACACCATCTACAGGAGTGATGTCGCCGATTCTGACTTCGGCGAGATCGTGGATGACGGCCATCTCTAGCGCTCTACCCCGATCCACACCTTCAGGACAGAGGGCAGCCACGAGCCATGCGGCTCCCCAGGAGTGAGCAGCGACTGACTCGGCATCCTGAACTCCCACGCGCAGCCAACCACTGCGCGGAAGACGTTTCAATTGCAGCGCTTCGAGCAATGCTGCGCGCAGATCATCCATCGTTTGAGGGCGACCGTCGAATGGGCATCAATCTTCCCGTGATGCCACGGCTCTCGCCCTGCGCAACTTGAACTCCTCAACAAGTTCACGGCGCATCTCTTCCTCGCACTCAGCAAGGCGTCTGGCAACGATGCTCTCGATGTGCTCGTCCAGTTGTTCGAGCGTATGGATGAGGTCGACCTCTCCGTTGCAGCAGGAGCAGGTCAGCTGCACTACTGGCAACTCTGCTGAAGGCTGCTGTTCGAACGAATAGAGCGAGGACATGCCTTCGGTCGACTTCTTCTGGCTCGCTTTACGCCGTCGCTTCCCGTTCTTACCCCGCTTGATCGCCCGTTTGCGGATGTTTGACATCCCGACCCTAGGTGGTGAAACCGGTTCATCGTCCGCGTCATCGTCATCATTCCGGGCGCGGCGCTTCTGAGGGGGCTTATTCTCGATGTCGAAATTTACGTTCGAAGATAGGAATGAGAGCTTGTCATCCCCATCACGGCTGATGTCATCCAGCATGTCAAACTCAGTCTCAGGCCGGCTGACGCTGTTATGAAGATTGTCGCGAACATCACCATCACCGCGCGCGTTCTGGGAGTGCTTCGGCCGCGCGGAGCGCACGAATCTTGGATTCAGCGGGAACATCGCTACGCCGATTCGCTGATTTAGGCGGCTCTTGACGCACCCCCATGCCCGCGCGGGGTGGCCACTTTCGCGATGTCCCATACATGGGCGTAATCTGGGTGGTCGCGGAGGCGGTCAAGCGAGGGTTCTGGAACGGCAACCCCGACTGGTGCAATCTCGGACAGGGCCAACCGGAGATCGGTGAGATGCCCGGAGCGCCGGAGCGTATCCGCAGTGTGACCATCGAACCAGAGGATCAGGCGTACGGTCCGATCAACGGCACCGACGAGATGCGCCAGGCAGTGTCGGACCACTACAACCGACTCTACCGAAAGGGGAAGAAGCAGTACACCAAGGAGAACGTCGGCATCGCCCAAGGTGGACGGCTGATGCTTTCGCGCGTGTTCGGCGCGCTGCAGGGTAGGCTGGGATATCAGGTTCCAGACTACACTGCTTACCAGGACATGATGGATTACGCTGAATCGCGCTTGGAACCGATATTGATCCCAACACAGGCAGAGAACAACTTCTCGATTCCGGCTTCCGAGTTCGACGCTGCCGTGCGTGAACAGAACCTCGACTCGTACATCGTCTCGAACCCGTGCAACCCCACCGGCCATGTCATCCAAGGAGACACTCTCGCCGCATACTGCGCAACCGCGCGCGGCACCGGCTGCGCGCTCGTGCTCGACGAGTTCTATTCCCACTTCATCTACGACGGTGACGACCCCGCCATCGGCCCTGTCTCTGCGGTTGAGTTCGTGG
>CALCOR010000169.1 GCA_937897085.1 uncultured euryarchaeote
CGCCAGACTCAAAGACTGAAACCGGCTCGCCACCGGGGCCATCCAGATCGATGATTGCCGGGACCTTGTTGTTCGGCGAAATCTTCAGAAAGGCGGGATCATGCTGTTGGCCCTCGCCGATATGGATCGGGAAAACTTCGTAGGGCAACTCAAGCTCTTCAAGGATGATCAGGGCTGTCGTTGGGTGAACACCTATGTTATCGGCAAGGACGTCCGCGAACCAGCGGATGTGCAGGCTGTAGAGTAGTTCATCACACCAAGGTGAACTCGCGCCTCTCCTGTTAGACAGGGGTGTGAATGGTCGAGGTATGGAGCGGTCACTGAGCCGGATTCACAGTTGCAAACTACCTGCCCAAACGGAACTCGTCGAAGAAGATCGAGTTATTCGTCAGCGTGGCGTCATCGCCCACAACTCCACGGTAGTGCCCAGCCTTCCAATAGTGAGGAAGTTCATTGTGCATGTTCGGTCCGGTCAGGTTCCCGTTTGTGAGAGAGTTCCCATCAAGCCAGACATCGGCAAAGCCATCATCTTGCTGCGACCATCCGATATGGTAGACCAGATCGTGCCAGACTCCCTTGTCGATTGCTATCTCGACGAACACGTGAACATTCACGTCGTTCAACCCATACTTGAACGAGAGACCACTCTGGCCATCACGAGTCCCATAGAGAATAGACAGAGGGGGATTGTTTGAGGTAGGGTTTGCAGGATCTCCGGAACGGTCATGCCACTGCGTAATGACATTGAATCCAGTACCGCCCTCAGGTTTCTCGATGAAATCCTCAGGAATCATGAATGACCATCCATACCATACCTCGACGCATTCGCCATGACCAGCATTGACCCCGAATTCAGCCCGATTCTTCTCAGGCCGATCCGGTGATTGAGTCGTATCATTTGGTGTGATATCGACACGAAAGGACTTCTCTCCTGCGCGTGCAGTATCATTCACAATCACGTAGCCAGATTCGTTGGCGCCCTCCCATTTGTTGAACAGGGTATTCCGGGGATTGTCATCTTCTACTTGTTCGAATCCCTCGTATGCAGCAAGTTCACTATCGCCGAAGGGAAAGAAACCCTCGCTGCAGTTCAAGATTGGTGGATTAGGGTCATCAGGGTCGACCGGGTCATCAGGGTCACTTGGATCAACAGAATTCAGACATCCACTGAGTGAGGTGAAGATGAGCAGAATAGGGAGGCCGACTGCAAGGAGGGAGCGCATGGTGCGGCATGGGCTATCACACATCTATTCCACCGTGTGAATGATACGCGCATCACTACGTGATACCGCGCGGTGCATCCACGCCGAGTCGTTGATATATCGGTCGAGAGTGGCGGGCCGCTTCGGCAGGTGAAAGAATGAGTTTCTTGAATGAAATTAATGCAGAACGACAGATGACCCAGCGGCGAGTACCAGCCCTCTGGATGGTCGCCCTGATGCTCTTGATGAGCATCTCGAGCAGCGTGGCTTACGCTGGCGTGGGCGAGAGTGAACTGGAGATGGAAGCGCCGGGTTCGGTAGGAGAGAGGACACCGATCCAGACGACCGACCAGAACTGGCGTGGGAATCATGCCAATGATGGTCGCGGCTCGATGCCGGGCCGCATGCCGCATCCAGCGTTGCTGGATCCACAGTATGGAGATCCAGCGGTGATGTACGGGAAGGTTGCAGATGAGAGCCTGCTTCAACTGCACGGACCCGGATTCATGCTGGAAGAGACGAACACCGAGGACCACGACAACGACGGAATCAACGACCTAGATGACCTCGATGACGACAACGACGGCATCTACGACCTCATCGAGCGCTTCGATGGCTGCTTCTCCACCGACCCATTCGACCACGACAACGATGGCGTGCTCGATCACGTCGACTGGGATGATGACAACGACGGCATCCTCGAAGGGCCGATCGACTACACCCAGGGCAACGACCCGACCAATGTATCGGGAGACCGCTACGTCGAGCCTGGCACTGTCCACCCTTGGACCGGCACGGCAGTGGGAGTGGGATACAAGATTGACCAGAACCTGTGGGACCACGACAACGACGGAGTTCCCGACGAGGACATGGATGGCTCTGGCCGCGTGAGTTACGACGAGGACGACGACAACGACGCCCGCATCGACCAGTTCACCTGGCCGTGCGACAACGACGGTGACGGCGCACAGGATTACTTCGATGATGATGACGACGGCGACGGAGTGCTGGACTGGGAAGACCCCAACCCGTACGACGCTTCCATCACGGGTCAGATGTCTTCCTCAGGCGCGATGTTTGACTCGGCCGTGCAGTGGCAGTTCAACCAGTACCAGCAGTACAGCGCTGGCCTCAACTTCGTCACCCTCGAAGCCAGCTTCCACCCGGGAAACCCCGCATTCACCACCATCTGGGATGGTGATCTGGATGGTGACGGCATCCCCAACTTCCTCGATGCTGACGGAGACAACGACGATAACCCGAACAACATCGATGCCGATGATGATAACGACGGCCTGCTCGACATGTGGGACCCCGACGACGACAATGACGGCATCCGTGATGTCTGTTGGGATATCGATGTCAATGGAGATGGTCTGAACGACTACACCCAAACGGACACCTCCCCCTACCAGACTCCGGGTGCGGACACCGACGGAATCCCCGGAATCGATTGCGAACTCGACTATGACTGGGATTCGGACAACGACCGTTGGCGCCCGTTCGACCTCGACTATGACCATGTGTGGGACTGGTTCGATGTCGACCTTGGTGGCACCCCCGTGCCCGACAACCCCCTGGGCGACCCTTCGTGGAACACCAGCGACAGGGCGTGGGACCTCGACAACGACAACATCGTCAACGAGAACGACTCCTACCCGATGGCCCACCAGAGTGTGGTAAACGGATGGAACTGCGAGTGGAACTCGAACTACAATCCGGCCAATCCCTCGGACCCGAAGTGCCTCACCGAGCGCTCCTCGTACACTGGAAACAATGACTGGGATGGCGATGGTGTGAGCAACTGGGATGATGTCGACGACGACAACGACGGCATCCCCGACTACCTCGACATCGACTGGGACTGCGATCTGGACAATGACAATGACATCCATCAGTTGAACGGCTCGCGCTACCGAGATGACGGGCCCAACGACATCGACACCGACATCGACGGTGACGGGTTGCCGAACGATGAGGACTGGGACGACGACAACGACGGCATCCCAGACCTGTACGACCCGGATGACGGGAACTGCGGAAAGGTGGATTCCGATCCATCTGACTCCTTCTATCGGCCGTGGTACCCGCTCGACGACACTGACGACCTCGACGGCAGCACGGACAACCAGCGCTACACTGACAACTCGTCAGACCATTGGAACATCACCTTCCTCGTGAACCCGTTCGTGGCGAGCAACATCGTGCTCGACTACAACGGCTACGACGCCACTACCAACCCACCGACGAGCGGAACAGTGCCGGAGTTTTGGTGGATATATCTGTCTCGCTGGAGTGCGTGGAACGGAGACAACAAGTGGGATATCGATGGCGACGGCGACGCGCTGCAGAACGGCCTCGACGTCGATCAGGACGGTGACGGAATGCCCGACTGGTGGGATCAGGACGAGGGCAACGAC
>CALCOR010000170.1 GCA_937897085.1 uncultured euryarchaeote
CTGGTGACAGATGTGCCGATCACCTGGCTGGGCTACGTCAACCGTGAGACGGGCGTCATCGAACATCCCGGGCATCCACTGGATGGCCAGTCAGTCGAAGGAAGGATTCTGATCTATCCCAAAGGCTCGGGATCCACCGTCGCCCCGTACGTGCTCATGGGCCTGTTCTACGCCGGGCGCGGTCCGCTGGCCATCATCAATCGGGACGTGTGTCCGTTGACGCTGCCCGCCTGTTCGCTGCTGGGGATTCCCTACGCGCACGACTTCGACGTCGACCCGTGCCTTGAGGTGAACAACGGCGACGAGGTCGACATGTGGTTGGAGAACGGCGTCGTGACCCTGCAGACGATTCAGCGTGCTCCGCAGTGAAACTCCGCGCGTGAACTCGTGGAGAAACACCGATCTGCGACGGTGGAGCCGACGGATGAAACCCCTTACACGGTGGCCGCGTGCGCTCGCGCATGCGGGTGATGGTGACCGGCGGGGCTGGCTTCCTAGGCAGTCATGTGTGTGAGGCGCTGCTCGCCCGTGGTCATCGAGTCTGCTCGCTCGACGACTTCTTCCGCGGCAAGCGGGTGAATCTCGATGGCTGCCGCGGAATGCCTGATTTCTTCGTGGCTCGAGGCGACTGCACCGAACTCAAGGTGCTCGAGTCCGCCGAACAGCAGCTCGGAGGGGTGGATGTGATCCTCCACCTTGCAGCCATCAATGGAACTCGCTGGTTCCATGAACGCCCTGACCTGGTGATCCGCGTGAACATCGATGGCACCAGAGCGGCGACTGATTTCGCCATCAGCAGAGGAGCGCGCCTCGTATTCACATCAAGTCCCGAAGAGTTCGGGGAGCAAACCCAGATGCCGCTGCAGGAGGACAGCGACAGCGTGTTCCCCAACGCGCGTGAGCACCAGCGCCACTCCTACGGAGCGAGCAAGTACCTCGGTGAGATTCTCGTCCAACATGGAATCCGTGACCAAGGTCTGGATGCGCGCATCGTGCGACCGTTCAACGCCTATGGCCCCCGTCTCCCGGGTGACGACTACGGCCAGGTGGTCTCCATCTTCCTCACCCAGTGCCTGAAGGAGCTCCCGATCACGCTGCACGGTGATGGCTCGCAGACCCGCTCGTTCACCTACGTCGAGGATGTCGTCGAAGCGTTGGTCGCCGCCAGCGAACTCGACGAGGGATTGGACGAAAGCAGGCTCTCCGGGGCGAGTTTCAACATCAGTTCGGGTGAAGAGGTCACAATCCGTGAACTCGCCGAACTCGTACTCGAGGTGAGCGGCTCCTCCTCTGAGATCGTGTCGGGTGCTGGTCATCCGGGTGACAGTGTGCGACGGACAGCGGATGTGTCAGCCGCGGAATCTGCCTTAGGGTGGAAGCCGACGGTCGACCTTCGGTCAGGGCTAGAACGGACTTGGGGCTGGCTTCAGGAAGGAGTATGAGATAAATCAGGGAAAACTGCATATTTTCCTTTTTCACCCTCATTTTCAACGTGATTCGTATATCTCGTTAAATCCGAAGTGCATCCGGGCGGGTTCATGGAGCAGCGAGAGAGGAGTTCTTCGTACACGTGGGCGGCTGGCTCCTACGTCGACCTGTTCCTCGCTGCGGCGGTCACGCAGGTACTGTTCGCGGTCAGCATCTACTGGATGCTGTTCGTCGATTCCAGTCTGGTCAGCGACATCTCCCCGGGTGGTTCGTCCCTGTCGAGTTCGAACCTGCCCATGCTCGCTATCGGAATCATGGCCGGAGTCGGTTGGATGATGGCAATCGTTCTGGGCATCGGCTTCGACACCACTCCGCTCAATTTCAAGACGGCACCGTTCGACCAGACCTTGATCAGCATGGTGGCCGCTCTCAACATCGCTGGACAGTCCCTGATATTCATCGGCATCGTCTCCGGTGATGCCGAGTTGTTCGGACAGTTGGGGCTGATGGGAGCGACCCTGCTGGGAACCTCATTAATCATGGTCGGTCCGCTGACATTCAGATTCTTCCGAACTCGATCGAAGAGTGGGGATAAGATAGGACCGTGGTCCTATGGACCAGGATTCGGATTACCCGTAATCGGCATGATGACGATTCTCGCCTGGTTGTTCGCTGATTCCGATATCTTCTTCGAATTCTACTGGACCATGTTGATCGACTCATTCTGGGGCATGATGGCCTTCGCAGTGATCTTCGGTCACTTCCACGGACGTTGTGGTTGGGAACTGATGAATCCAAAGCGAACCCACATGGCGTTCAAGGTGTTCGTCGCGCTCTGCATCCTGCACATCGCACTCGTGTTCGCCAAC
>CALCOR010000171.1 GCA_937897085.1 uncultured euryarchaeote
ATTCCGGGAATGATGCAGCCTGGTGGACCGCCGCCGGGAATGATGCAGCCTGGTGGACCGCCGCCGGGAATGATGCAGCCGGGAATGATGCCACCGGGTGGACCGCCACCAGGGATGATGCCGCCAGGGATGATGCCGCCAGGGATGATGCCTCCCGGAATGATGCCTCCGAGCGGACCCCAATCCGGTCCCGGTCAGCCTGTAACACGGCCCAAGGATGAGGAGCCTCAGGAATGACGCAGCCGCCCGACTCCATGCACGACAGCGCTGAACTGGACCGACGGTTCCGCCAGCGCCACCGAGCCTGGCGCATCATCGCGTTCATGCGCTGGGTGACTATGGTGCTCGGTCCAGCGGCGCTGTTTGTCGACCAACTCCTCGTTCCATTGTTGCTGAAGTATCAGGTTCCCGACGTGGTCACGTTCGAGGATCTGATGCAATGGCTCGTCCTCAGTGTGCTGCCGCTCGACCTGTGGATCGACATCGAACTGTTCCATACCATCTACTTCCATGTCACCAGAGTGTCGTGCGTGTTGTTCGTGGTGTTCGTGGTGTGGACCCACATGTGGAAGCAGAAGGCGGAGGCCGCCGCGGACGAACTGGTCCATGGACAGGCGCTGCCAACGGAGGAGATCGACCTTGAATGAGCAGCACGACGACCATCTGTTGGAACTGTGCAGCGGCAAGGCGGCCTGGCAGGTAGTTCCCAGGGGCATCGAGGGGTGTGACCTCGACGAGGTGAGCGAGCGCATCGAAGCGGCAGGTTGGAACTGCACGATGAGGAATCGCCTGTGCCACACTTTCAGTGGCGAAGCGGACCTGACTCTCTTCCCATCAGGGAAACTGCTGGTGAAGAGCAAGGATGTCGAGTTGGCGCGGCGGCTGGCTAGAATTCATCTCGACGAGTGGCTCGCACAAGCCGAGTGAATCTAGAGAGCGGGCTTCGGCTCCCTGCACTGTGACCAGAGCGCGTGGGTGGCCTTCAAGAGGAGAGACCACGACGGCGAGGCATATGGTGCGGAGCGAGATGATTCCGAGTGCACTCTTGGACAGGGTGACGCGAGGAGAGGCTGTCGTCTATCCTACCAGCACGCAACCAGCGCTCGGATGCGCGCCAGAGGGGGGGGCGCTCGATCGGCTGTTCGAACTCAAGAAACGCCGACCCGACGCACGTGTGTCGCTAGCGGTCACCGACCTCGACCAAGCGAAGGAACTGGTGCATGTTCAGGAAGGGGCGAGAGCATTGCTGGAATCATTCCCTGCAGGCAGCCTTACGCTGGTGCTTCCCGCCCACCACACCCTCGATGAGCGGCTCGGAGGTGACTCGGTCGCCGTGCGTGTAGTCGCACACCCAGTGGCTCATGCCCTGCTCAGCGAGACCGGACCGCTCACCGCCACCAGCGCCAACATCAGCGGCACGCCACCGCATGCCGACTGTGGTGACGCCGCCTCCGCTCTGGGTTTACCTCCCGAGGCGGCGCTCTCGGGCTACTGTCCGGGCAGCACCCCCAGCACCTTCATACGCCTCGATGACTCCGCTCCACTGACACATGCTGAACAGTTGGAGGTTCTCAGAGAAGGTGTCATACCGACCGCGGAGGTGATGTCATGGTCGACGAGTCGGACTTGAAACTCTGGAGGGACGCCGGGCACGTCGCCCGCAGAACGCTGGAAGCGATTCGTGACGAGATTACACCGGGTGCCACCTGGCACAGCGTGATCGAATCCGCCGAGCGCTACATCAGCCGCCATGGAGGGAAACCAGCATTCCCGTGTACCCTCGCCGTCAACGATATTGCCGCCCACTACACCACCGACCACAGTCTGACCCCACTGGAGGGATGGGAGGGTGAGATGACATTCCAGAAGGGGGACCTCGTCAAGTTGGACATAGGAGTGCACATCCACGGCGCCATCGGCGACAACGCGCTCACAATCGAGGTGGGAAACGGTGGCAAGCATACCGAGCAGATCCGCGCTGCCAAGGAAGCACGCGATGCAGCCATCGAGAAGATGACTCCTGGAACACCATGGCACGAGGTGGGCGCGGCAGCACAGCAGGCGTCGAAGGATGCCGGGTTCGAGCCGATCGTCAACCTGTGCGGACACGAGTTGAAGATGTGGGATCTGCATGCCGGTACATCGGTACCGTCGTACGCCTGCGGTCCGGACCACCCACAGTTCAAGGGAACCGTTCAGGAAGGAAGCATATTCGCCGTCGAGCCATTCAACACGACTGGCAGTTCGGGAATGGTGGAGAACATCCCACCACGCGATTCGAGCAACATCTGGAGGGTGACCGGTGACATCTCAATCAAGAAAGCCCTCGCCAAAGGGAAGCTGAAACCCCTAGGTGCGACAATCGCACGCTACATCGAGGACAGATACCACACCCTTCCATTCGCCGAGCGCTGGGCCTTCCCCCTGCTCGAGAAGCCGTTCCCCACCGAAGGCGAGGAGAGCCGCCAAAGCAAGTGGGACGCGTTGGTCAAGAAACTCATGAGCATCCGTTTCCTGGAAACCTATCACGCGCTGAGATGCGCGGACGGGGGGATGATCGGACAGTACGAACACACTGTCTGGATATCCCCAAGCGGCCCTGAGGTGCTCACCGTCGAGTGAGAAACAGTCAGTAGTGAGGGGAAATCCTCCGAAATCAGGAAAGTGTCGGATGGTTAAACTACGTTTTTCGCTTGAAAACGTTTATGCGCTGCCAAATAGTGCACAATATCGAACAGGGCTGTTGAGTAGTTCTTCGTCGAGTGTGCATCCCATCCCCTCTACGCTGGCTCTCTCACCCTGTTCACCTCGACCGCGGTCAGCCGACAGGCTGGAAACCCACTCGAATTCCTTCTTCATCTCACCCAGCGAACGACGATAGTACCATCGCCACGCGTCGGATCTTGTTCTGTGAGCAGCCATCTCTCCAGTAATGATTAATTGAATAATATAGAGTAATCAATAACAGCATACAAATGGAACGCACCAACGCCGTTCAAGTAGTGTGAGGAGAGTTGCTCGGAAATTATCAATCGTATGTTCACATTAGCGCAGTGTAACGGTTAGAAGCGTTAGTTTTTGATTCAGTCCGGTGGCAATCTTAATACCAATCGCCACGCTAGCGAATGAAGCCCCTCTGGGGTAGTGAGGACTAAAAATGAAGAATGAAATGAAGAATGAGCAGGCAGTGAGCCCGGTCATCGCAACCATCCTGATGGTAGCGATCACCGTGGTGCTCGCAGGTGTACTGTACGTCTGGGCCAACAACCTGGCCGCTGAGGGAACTGATACCACAGCACAGACGCTGAACACCTACGACGCCGATGATGCAAACGCTGACGCGACAACTGGAACCTCGGATATCTTGATCCGACTCCAGATGACTGGAAAGGACACCCTAAGCTGGACCTTTACGAAGATCCAGCTGTCAGTGGGTGACACAGTGCACAAGTGCACCGTAGGCGGCGGGGACGCATGTACGATCTCGCAGCAAGGCGGTGACAACGGCAACGCTTGGGAACCCGGGGAGTTCGTCTTCCTGAGTGAGAGCGGCACTGACATCTGTGGCGACGTTGGATGCAGCGTCGGTATCTCGGTGACCTACAACGGTAACACCGTGGCCGGCGACGGATCCGCCATCGTCGACTGAGCAGATATCTGCCTGAACATCGACACAACACAAGACAAGCAAACTGTGCCTCTCAGGGGCGTCCTTCGGGACGCCCCTGGGGGGCCTTTTTTTCGTTTCAGGCTGGCAGCAGATTCAGTCTGACCTCTGATCGAACCTGCTGATGGACTCACGCACCTCTTGCACAGGCTGCCAGATGTGCGAGGGTGTGCCAGAGAGGATGCGCAGGTGCACCCAGAACAGAACCCACATGGCATGAATGAACGAGAGCACGGGAGCATGGATGGTCCTCCACCTGTTCGGCTGAATTCCGTCGACGAGCCAACTGATGGCGAACAGTGCCAGAAATCCGAGATCGAGCGCCAGCAGGAGGTAGTCCAGCCCATCCGGTGGAGCGGATGCGTAGAGCGGGGCGCACATCAGGGCGACTCCACAGGCGAGAGCGGCGAACACGAAGAACGGCATCTTGACGTGGCTGAAGAACAGCGAGCGCATGATGCGCGGCATCGACCCCATGTCCCGCGAGAACATCAGACCATTGTTACGCCAGAGGTGTCGCACGAGACCTTGGGCTCGCCGCATCCTCTGCTGATGTATGCCATTCAGCGAGGTTGGGGTCGCTTCGAAGAAGCGTAACTCGGAGTCATGGATCGCCCTCAATCCCTGCTTGCGAACTTCGATTGCGAGTTGTGAGTCGTCGGCGTTCGCTCCTTCGAGCACTCCCGCTGTTATCGCACTGCGCCTGTATGCGGCGAGAGAGCCTTCGAATATTGGAGTGGAATCGCATCGGCTCTCCGCCTCGCGCGAGCGGTTGTAGAACGTGCGATAGGCATCCGAACCCGTATGCAGCTCGCCATCTGGACCGAGTGGGTTCTGCCGACCGCAGACCGCCCCGATGTCAGGATTGCGAAACCAGCGACCAACCCTGTCCAGGGCGCCTTTCACCAGACGGGAGTCGGCGTCGGAGAGCAGGATGACCTCTGAATCGGTGGATGCTTCGGACAGTCCCAGATTGACCCCTGACGACTTACCGGTCATGCCACCAGTGGAGAGGCAACGAATGATTGGCCCCAGATCATCGTCCTTCTTCTTCCAATCCTCGACGAGCGTCAGCGTTCGGTCGGTCGAGCCAGTGTCGACGACGAGTACCTCAAGTTGGTCACGTGGGTAATCTTGTTTGGAGAGGTCGGCCAACTTGCCCTCGATGACCTCGGCTTCGTCAAGCACACAGACGATGATGGTCATCTGCGGGAGTTCGCTTGCGCTCGCGGGTGGACAACTGGGCATAGGGTAGCGCGCGAGCCAACTTCGGTTGCGCCAGTCCTGTACCAAGAATGGGATGCATGCGAGCGCGCCGAACAAGATCTGCCCCCAAGCGAACCACTCTGTCGGGCTCACGTTGCCACCCCCGACATCACCTGCTGGTAGAGGTTCGCCCAACGGGCACCGATGACCTCGGGTGTTTGGTCTGCGACCGCCGCTGGTGCTGCTATGCACATCTGCCGCCACCCCTGCTCATCGTCCAAGATAGCGGTGATGGCGTCCGCCCACACCCGCTCGTCCAACTGCGGAACGATGCTGCCGCCTCCGCCGAGGATACCCTCGCACGCAGGTGACGCTAGCACAGGCAGCCCGCACGAGAGCGCCTCCATGGCGACCACCGGCATGCCCTCGAACTCAGATGGGATGAGCAGCAGTCCGGCTCCTCGGAGGAGTTCCGTCTTCTCCTCATCTGTCATCCAACCATGCGCATGAATGCCATCTTCAGGATCGCTGTCCCTCACCCAAGGGTGATTTGGTTCAAGGCTCAGATGCAGGTTCACCTGCCGCCCTTCAGCTCTCATCCTGAGAGTCGCGGAGATAGCCAGACGATGTCCCTTGATCGGACTCGAGCGGGCGAGCAGCAGCAATTTCCCGGGGTCGCGGGAATCCGGGTCGACAGGGTCGAGCGGAGGGGCGGGGGAGCCGATGACCGCACTATCGGGTGGTAGAGCGATGAGGTCGCGGTGAGCGGGAGTCAACGCGACCGGGGTGACCAACGGGTGGGCACACAAGTCGCGGAATCGCTTGCCATTGAGCGACGAGCGGTCGATGAATCGGTGGAAGTCGCCCGAATGCACCTGCAGCACCACAGGAAGACCGGCGGCGAGAGAGAGCCGGACCACTCGGCGTTTACGCCACCAGGAGTAGCGGGTGGCGGTGTGAACGTGCACGAGGTCCGGTGGATCTTCTCCCAGGCGCCGCACCAACTCCCTCCGCCCTTTCCTCCATGCGAACCACTTGGATGGAGCTGATCCGTCCACGTGGGTGCCGATGACCTCGGTCGACCATCCGGGAGGAGGATTTGCCAGATGATGTTGAATCGTCGACTGCATGCCGCCGCGGCTGTCGACAGGTCCGACGTGCAGCACCGTGGGAGACATGCAAGGGGTCCTCGACCAGTGGAGATGCCCGCCACAGGGATATAGGGAACGCACGATGCAGCCGCTGTGCACCTGCTCTGGGTAACCGCTCGGCGGTTCGGCGAGGATCTTCCGCAGAGGACGCAACTCGAGGTGGCGCGGGCTCTGATGGCACGCGGATGGCGCGTCACCTTCGTTGCTCCGGACAGCGAAATCGCTGCATCTGTGGTTGAGAAGGTGGGCGCGGGATTCGTCGGCGTGAACCGTTCGCGGACAGGTGGATTTGGTTGGTTGACATTCGGCCGTAGCCTCAAGCGCACTCTACCTGCAACCTTGGCTGCCGGTGACTTCGATGTGGCACTGGTCGGCTGGCAGGGCGTGGCTGGGAGCCGCAAGGCGCTGCGCGCGAGCGCTACTCCATGGCTGCTCGTCGACCGCGGCCCACCGGTATTCTCCAGCATCCTCGGCAGGCTACAGCGCTGGGAGTACAAGCGCGCATGGGGCCTGACCGCATCTTCATCTGGGTGCGTGATCAAGTCACAGGCTCTGGCCGATTGGGCGCGGGCGAAGACGAACTGCCCCGATCCGATGACACTGATGCCTGCGGGTGTCGACCTCGAGCGCTTCCAAGTGGGAGAAGGAGGTGTCCCTTCGACCATCATCTACCACGGGCGGCTCGACTCCGAACGCAACATCTCGTTGCTGGTGGACATCGGCGATGAGTTGGTGGCGCTCGGAAATGAACTGAAAATGCACCTCATCGGCGCCGGAAACGCCTGGGATTCGCTAGCGAAGTCTGCACGCGACAGGGATTGGCTCATGCTCTCAGCGGCGGTCTCTCCCGAGGAGATCCCGGCGGTTCTAGCCACTGCAGACGTGGGCCTGTTCCCCCTCCCCGACTCTCCGCAATGGCGGGTCGCAAGCGCCCTGAAGATCCGCGAGTGGGCAGCCTGTGGACTTCCAGTGGTCGCCTCGGACATCGAATCACATCGCTCCCTCGGCGAGCGGGAATGGCTGCGATTGCTGCCGGCGGCCTCCCCTGCTGACGCCTGGGGTGAGGCTGTGCTGGCGGTGTTGGCCAAGCGTGCTGAACTGGGTGGTAAGGCGCGTCGTGACGCCGAGGCGGAGTTCAGTTGGGAGATGGCGACCGAGGCTCTGCATGAGCGCCTGCTGGAGTTGACAGGTGCTTGAATGGCTCGCAGGAAGGTGATTCCGCAACGGGATACCCTGTGGCTGTCGGGTGCTGATGCGATCAACCTGCTGTTTGGAGTCATCATCCATGTTGTACTCACACGCGCGCTGTTGAGTGACGAATACGGGACCTTCATCCTCCTGCTCGACTTCTTCCATGTCTGTGTCATTCTAGTCGACCTCGGGCTTCCCACGCTCATCGGGCGCGATGGCGAGAGGCTCGGCTCCAGACTGAACAGGGTCCTCACCAAAGTCAGCCGCATCCAGGCGAGTCTGCTGGTCGTTGGTTGCGTCGTGTTCGCATATGTCGGGTTCAATCTGTTCGGCGGTTGGATCGCGCCGGCCATCCTGCTCTCTCTCGGAGCAGGGATGCAGGTGTTAGCGTACGCCCACCGGGCCGCACTGCGCGCCCTCGGCGAGGCGCGATTGGAGGCGCTCGTGCGCATCATCGATCGCGGTGTCGTGGCGCTGCTCATGGTCGTCTGGGCGAACGACCTGTTCGAGTTCGCAGTGGTCACCTTGATCGGCCCGACATGCTCCTTCCTAGCGGCAGTGTCGATCTACTGGGTGAAGGTGGCACCGCGGCTGGCCGATCCGGAGGAACCCATGCCTGAGACCGCAGAGATGGAGATGGGCGACATGGTTCGGGCAGGACTGCCATTCCTGCTAGCATCGGCGGCGTTGGTGGTCAACGTGCGTGTCGAGAAGCTGCTGCTCGGTCTGATGGCCACTC
>CALCOR010000172.1 GCA_937897085.1 uncultured euryarchaeote
AATCGTAAGCGTTCGCCAGATTCCGAATACGGACGACCAGTTGTTCATCCTCGCCGCCAGCGGAATGATGATTCGCATCACGGCCGGTCAGACAAAAGAAACCAGTGGGCGAGTCACCTACGGAACACGGCTGATGGAACTGCGTGACCGGGATGATGCGGGCAAACGGCTTGACAGTTATTCTGACCAGGTGATCGCCGTCGCCCGCCTTCCAGCGGAACTGATCGATGCGGATGCAGAGTTCGAACTTGATGAACTCGCCCAGGGTGAAGAAGAGTGACACTCTGGGGAATTCGGAAAGCGCGACGAGGGAGATTTGAACTCCCGAGGGTAAAACCCACCGGATTAGCAGTCCGGCGCGATGGCCAGGCTATGCGATCGTCGCATCTGCCGTCGCCACCTGTGCTTTCGCCTTAAGGCGCACGGCTTCCCAATTGGATTCGTTCAGGGATCGGATCCGGAGGTGTATTCGTCTACCTGAACATATCGTCCAGTTCTCCGGCCATCTCATCCCTGAGCAGCTCCTCTCGTTCCCCCTTGGCACGCCGCTTCGCCGACTTAATCACGCGGCGTACTCCGCGTGTCCGGTTGATGACCAGTGGTATGGCGATGAGATTGAGCAGCAACATAGCCAACGCGATCAACGCTACAGACTGGAACGGCTCTATTGCCATGTAGTCGTAGAGCACCAGCAGCCACGGAGCCTCACCAATCACCGGCAGCATGGGAGTTTCTGGCTCGGGAGGGGGCTTGGGAATCAGATCCTGATGATGATCCCAGTACTGGTTTGCCAACTCAAGCGTCTCGATGTTCCCGTCGAGCGGTGTGTAGTCCGTGTTCCCAACATGATCTGTCGGCACGAGAATGTAGTGATATGTACGATTGACCTTGAGGCGCCATTCTGCCGGTCCTTCCCAGTCGTGATAGCGAGCTTCCTCTCCCACATCACCCCACAAATCGGTTGCCAGCGGGTCGACATAGAGCAGACTGCCAGGAATTATCTCCACCCGATAGAGCGACCAGGTGACGTTCACCTCAGTCCCGAGGTCCGGCCATATCCAGGTTATGTTGACATGGTGGATGTTCTGCCCTGATGTGTTGTCATAGGTTATCTCGTGTTCCATGTTCGAGACAGTAAGGTCAGGAGCGACCGCATCGCCGCATTGGAAGTTCACGTCCTGACCATCCCAGCCAGCTGCCATCCCGTGAGCGTAGTCAGGTTCACCCTGCCGATCCAGAGCTATGAGCAGGTAAACAGCACATGTCCCGGGCTCAAGC
Source organism: uncultured euryarchaeote (assembly GCA_937897085.1). Classification (GTDB taxonomy): domain Archaea; phylum Thermoplasmatota; class Poseidoniia; order Poseidoniales; family Thalassarchaeaceae; genus JAKUTA01. The sequence goes on from CALCOR010000172.1 coordinate 1,279, forward strand.
AATTCTGGGTCTTCCCATGAGTTCGCGTGCGCGGACAGATTCGCCACCTCAGTTCCTAAGACAGACGAGAACTGGCTGGAGTTGGAGTACGGCCAAAGGAAGGGGAAGTTCGTTCGGCGATATAGGCGCCAGCCACTGAAGTAGGGGTTGTCGAGATCGCCACCGGGTTCCCATTCCAAAGTGAGTTTCCCTGCCGTACCTTGGATGACCTCAAGATTGTTGATCGACACGTTTGCAAGTTCCAGATCGCCTCCGAGAACGTAGAGGCCACTGTCATACTCCAGGTCGTTGAGATGCAGCGTGTCGGCAGTCTCGTCGACGAACACGGTATTAGGGGTCACGACCTCTTCAAGGACTGCTGAATCGAATGAAGCGACCCTGTAGAGCCGGAGAGAATCACGTGGCAGTTCGTCCGGAAGAATCTGGCTGAGATTGAAGGTCACGTCGACGTACTGAATGCCAAGATCGGTGGTGTCGTTGTCCACAGGGTTCAACCCTATGTCGAAGGTGCGCAGTGGTCTGATTCCATCCAATACCATCTGCGAATACAGCAGCCCCTCAGGTGGGTAGTCAGGATTAGGGAAGGTGTATTCCGCTTCCTCCATGAGAACCGCCTCTCCACTCACGATCCAAGGGTCGGCAACGAGCGATATACGATTGAGGATGCGCACCATCTGGGACGCGTACTGGGTGCGATTCAGCGCATCCCTGGTATGCAGGGTGAGCAGCCAATCTCCCATGGGAAGCGAAGCGGTCGTGACCGGTCCATATCCAATCACCTCCTCGTAGTTGAGTTTCCACGTGAAGTTCACCGGGTTGGCCGACAACGTGGAGACCTGTCCGATCAACTGGAAACTCTGTCCGCTGTCGAACTGTGATCCAGGGATGGGCTCGCTGATGGTCGGATTGGCGTCGATCAGGCGACCGGCGGCCGAGGTCTGGAACCAGTTGTCGGAAGGGTTGATGTCCATGACTAATGATGAAGAAAAATCTGCTCTCAGGAGCAGATTTGCAGGCATGGAGACGGTGAGATTGTACTTGCAGAAGGCAGTCTCTCCAGGCAACATGTAGACGTTGCACGGCGTCGGCCCCTCCTCCAACACGCCGGTGAAGAGGTTAATCACGCTCAGGAAAACGGTGGTATCCACAGGGACATGGCCGATGTTGCCTACATCGACGCGTACCGAATCCTCACCGTATGGGTAGACCGTCATGTTCTCGAACACGTCCCCGGGCCCCCTCGCCGGCCGAATGGTCTCGACCCACACGTCCAAACTGTCGTTCACGCTGAGATACAGCGACGCCATGTCGTTCCAGTCATTCATGTCTCCTGCAGAATCCAGTAATCCTGCCTCGAGCTCAAAGTCACCGGGGTATGGGGCAACGAAGTCTGGGAGGTCGACGATGTAGTGTTGCGAGGTGGCGACTGGAGGTGTGAGCACGGTGCTGTTGTTGGCCACCTCGACGCCGGTGTCGTTGTAGAGCATCCAGCCGAAGGTGGCGGTCGTATTGACCGCCCAGGAACGGCGGTAGAGGTCAATGGAAAGTGGGTAGGGGGTGTTGCTGTTCATCACCGTCGTGTTGTCGAAGATTACAGAGTTCACGGAAATGTCCCTCAGCGGAGATTCAACATCGAAAGTGTAGGCGAACCGGTCGTTGCTGGTGTTGGTGTCAGCATCAGTGAACATGAACACGATCGTGTGCAATCCGGTACCCCACGGTTGGAAGAGGGTGTTCGAGAACGACACGACCTGCTGCTGCCATCCGGGAACCGCGCCGCTACTTCCAAACCCGTCATCTGAGCCCAGCGGACAAGCTGGTGGGCTGGTCCAGTTTCCGCTGCATATCTCCCAGCGAATGTCGCGGGGAGCGTGGGTACTGCCGAGTTCGTTGCGTACCTTGACCTCAGGGCGGATGAACGAGGTGTCCATGTCGTAGGTGGCTCCAGGGCGCGGCTCAAGCCCCTCGATGATCGCCAGATCACCGCTCACGCTGGCGGCGGCGGTGGGGACGAACAGCAGCATGCTGGGCCCGAACAGCAGCAGCACGAGCAACACCGGAGAGACGTTGGTGCGCGCGCTCGCGACAGCCTGACGGCTTCCCACCATGCCATCAACCAGCCGCTGCGAGTCGTAAATAGCAAACGGTTAACGGAGCCCGCCTCGCTATGATCGGCAGAGAAATCAGGTAAACGGACAGCACCTGGTGGTCTAGAAAGCGACCTGTAGGCCATCGATGCACTCTGCAATCCGGCGGTGTTCTCTTGGGGAGAACCACCTTCAGTCCCCCAATGGGTTGATGTTGTACTGTCGGATGGGAACCAACGTGCGCAGCAGACGGGACTCGCGGACATCCATTCAGGACGAACAGGGATTGACGGCTGTCATCGAGTTCTTGTCGGCCTTCGTCCTGTTCCTAATCGTTCTGACAGCATTCCTCAGCCTCGCAGGGCTGCAGATGGGAAGCAACCTCCCGCAAACCGATCGCATCGATGAGTATTCAATCCAAGGCCTGCAGATCCTGACGGCTGAATCGGGTTGGTTCGTCCCCCACGACGAGTTCGATGTCCGCGATCTCGCAAACTCGACGAGTGACTGGCATACGTTCAACGCAAGCGTGCTAATCACCGGCGACCTGCGACCGGGATTGGCAGGGGCGAGTGGTGAGCTCGATCAAGTGCGGTTGAACGGTTTGAACAACATCACCGAAGACCAGTTCGTGCGTGGATTGGGACTTCCTGACTGGACGAGCGTAAATCTCACCCTGACCGTGATTGAGAGCAGCAACTCCTCACGCATCGGAATGCAGTTGTTCCAAGATGGTGCCAACCGCAGGGCAGGCGATTTCAGTGCCACCACCAGCCGCCTCCTCTTGCTCGGAGACGAGACAGTGCAGGTGACGCTCGAGGTGCACGATGCCGGACGCACCTCGTCCCACCTCCGGGTGACCGAGTTCATGGCTGATCCAGCGTCGGGAACAGAGTGGGTGGAAGTGGAGAATCCTGACGGTTTCGCGGTGAACATGTCCGGATGGAGTCTCAGGCGGGACTCGGACAATGGAGTCTCCTCGCTGATAGGTGAGGGGGCGCTCGGAGGAGGTGATGTCATGCTCTGCTCTGGCCGACCTTCGCTGCAGCCGAATCTGGGGGCTGACCTCGTGTTCGATCTCGGAGCCAGCGGCGTTCTGGGTCGCGGTGCAATCGATGGACTGGAGTTCAGTCAGGACGGCATCAAACTGACGTGGACGGTGCCAGGCAGCCTGCACACGGTCACGGTGCAGCACATCCAATGGGACCCATCTTGGGACATTGACGAGGATGAATCCTACACCTGGGCAGGTGGAGATTGGTCGCAAGCAGCCAACTGGACAGTGACTATCGACGGCACACCCGGTTCGCGGTGACGCCCACACGGGGATAGAAGCCCCATGGGGGCTTCCGACAGCATCGAGTTATTAGGGGGGTCGCGCGGTCCCTGCTCGGATACGATGCAAGGAGCACCACAATACAAGCGTGACCGATGCGTGACTGGAGTGCACGGACTCGATGAAATCCTGCGAGGTGGCATCCCCTACGGATCGACCCTGTTGGTGGGAGGAACCTGCGGTTCAGGCAAGACCACCCTTGCCTTGGAGTTCGTCGTCAACGGGGCAATGATGGGCGAAGCGACCGCCTATTTCGCCGCCACTGAGCCGAGCGTGAAACTTCTCGAGAACGTCCGCCAATTCTCCTTCTTCGACATGGACATGGTCGACAAGGGACTGCTCAACGTCTTCGACATGGGCGTCGCCTACTCATGGCTTGGACTTACCAAAGCGACCTTCACGATGGATGACGTGAATGCGCTGGTGAAAGCGATCACGGATATCGTCAACACGATTGGAGTAACCCGACTGGTCATCGATTCGGTAACCACCCTGTGCTACAAGATTCCCAACGACCAACTCATCCGCGACTTCCTGTTCACGCTGGGTAAGACCCTCGCCACCCAGGGATGCACCTCAATGCTGGTCGCCGAGATTACCTCTGCTGGTGCGAAGGCCAACTGGTCCTCATTCGGTGTCGAGGAAGCGATTCTCGACGGCATCATGGTGCTCGGGGACATCGACCGCATGGGACACCTGCTGCGCTATCTGCAGGTGATCAAGATGCGCGGCACTGACCATTCGCGCGCCAAGTACGCGCTCGAACTGACTCCGAACGGGGTCATGCTCACTCCGATGCTGAAGTGGGGGGTTGACCTCTGATTGAACTCGACCAGCGCATAGCTGAGCAGTTGACCGAAGTCACGCTCAACTCTTCTCTGCAGGTACGCTGTGGCGCTAGCAACGCATTCCTCGTGACCGCCTCGTTGATCGAGCCGTTGATCACCGAGTTCGAGATGCATGGAGTCTACATCTCCGCCAGTCGTGGAGCGGTGGAACTGATCAACACACTCAACGAGATTGGGGTCGCCACTGATAACGTCCACTTCATCGACTGTGTGTCCAGCGCGCTTCTAGGAGGAACGGAGAGCTCGTTCCCGAACATCTCGTTCATCGACAGTCCAATCATGCTCGAGAGCATCCTTCTGCGTACGCTCTACAACCTGAACACGATGCCGGGCGAGTCGAAGTTCGTCATCCTTGATTCGGTGAACGCACTGGCGATATACAACGAGGACCGCATGCTGGCCGAGTATCTGCACACGTTCATCAACACCTTCAGGGCGCGCGACGTGCTCTCGGCAATCATGAACGTCCCCGACCAGACTCCACCCGGTGTGCTGGCCAATCTCGATCTCTACTGCACTGACCTGATCGACCGCGGCCAAGTGGTCATCTCCTGAGGTGAATGAATGAGGATTGAAACCAATTTCCGTGCACAAGGAGGTGTCTGTTGATGGCACGAGAGGTCCAGTTCGATGCTGAGGACGTCGAGTTCTTCGGTGATGTGGGCAGTATCGGCGCGCCCAAGCTGGACAAGATGATGCGTGGCGGCATACCCCGGGGATTCACCATCCTGTGCATAGGGGAACCCGGGGCCGGGATGGACTTGTTCTGCAAGCAATTCTCCTCGGTCGCCGAGGACCCTGAGAACACCATCCTCATCTCCACAGGTGAGAGCCAGCAGGAGATTCTCCAGTTGTTTCGACGCTACTCCTGGCCGCTCGACCTCCGAGTGCGCACCATCGGTGAGGAGTTCAACCGCAACGTGCTGGAACGTGACCTGAAGGCGAGCAAGTTCCGTCTAGAGGGATTCACTATGGCGGACATCCAGAAGTTGGCGCAAACCAGGTTCGTTGAGGTGGATGACACGGATTATCTCATCGAGATGGTGAGTCAGGTCACCAACCTCGGACCCTACTTCCGCTGTGTGGTAGACAACCTCGACTTCTTCTTCCAACGCAACGATGATACGCGGGTGGTTTCGATGGTGCGCGTTATGCAGGCACACACACAGTTGAACCGCGGGCTGCTGATGTTGTCTATCTCATCGGACACCGTCACCAAGAGCCTCGAGCGGGAGATGGTGCTCATCGCGGACATCGTGTTCGATTTCGAGGTCAAGATGATCGGTACCGAGTTCGAGACGCGCATGGTGATTCGTAAGTTCCGCAACGCGCCCGAGAACCTCTCAGTCATGTCCTACCGCGTGACCGAGGAAGAGGGAATCACCCCAGAGACCGTCGAGCGCATCATCTGACCCGCAACACGAACGACGTCACATCTCTGTAAGCGTTGGGTTGAAGGGCGAGCGGCTGCAAGCAGTGGTTGATGGAGC
>CALCOR010000173.1 GCA_937897085.1 uncultured euryarchaeote
CAGATTCCCGAGTCGGGAGGAACGGTGGTGAACATCCTCGACCAGAAGCTGTCCAACCCCAACCCGGACTACCTGTCGTACACCGCCAGCAAGCAGGCGCTCGGGGGCCTCACGAGCGCGCTCGCTCAACAACTCGCTCCGGATGTCCGTGTCAACGGCGTCGCCCCCGGTCTGACACTGCCATCTGCACATGCTTCACCCGAAGCGTTCGCAGAGGTGCACGGCAGCAATCCACTCGCTCGTGGTGTGCGCCCAGAAGACATCGCCGAAGCGGTCATCTACCTCGCGCGGGCCACCGCCATCACCGGAGTGGTGCTGCACGTAGACGGTGGAGAGCACCTGGCGCCTCGTTCGGATGATGTCCTCTACGGAAAAGGGTGAATCCATGCTTGAAGATCCCTTGGCCGTCTTGCTCCAGCGCCGCGGCGTCACCGGCGTCACCACCTTGGCGCTGCGCGACCATGTCGTCGAGATGGAACTCGGAATCCTTCCCGAGGAGCAGGATAGAACCCAGCGCATCCGCTTCGATGTCGAACTGCATCTCATCGGCGCGGCGGCGCCTGCCGAAGACCAGATCGATCAGGTACTCGACTACGACTTCATCCGCGCCACCATCGATGCCACCGCGACGGGGGGGCGCACCAATCTTCTGGAGACTGTCGTAGCCGACCTGTTGGACACCTACATGCTACCCCACGAGGTCGAGGCTGCGAGCGTGACTGCTACCAAACTCGATGTCTACGATGGCGATGCCGAGGTCGGTTGTCGGATGATTAGGGTCCGCGATTGAGTCTCACTGAACATGCGGGAGGTTCATGTCCGTAAGGCTCGCCTCGCAAGGTTGCGGGGATTGCCAAGCCTGGTCAACGGCGCCGGACTTAAGCTCCGGTCCTTAGCGGTTCGTGGGTTCGAATCCCTCTCCCCGCATCACTCTCTGAACATCGCTTACAGCGATGCTTGAGATAAACGACTCATGGCATGGCCTACTGACGGTGAACCTCTTATGACTCCTATGTGACGGAGAACTGTGATAAGAGCGCATGCTGCCTTTCAGCGGCCCCGAAACCGTACATCGGCGTCAGTGATGATACTGGTGTTCCTACTCGCCAGCCTCGCCTCGCTTGCCACACCCTCGATGATGGAACTCCCACAGGATGAGATGAATCGCTACGTCGAGGATGATCCGCTCTATCTCTACACCCTCTACATGGCCGAACGGAACTCCAACGCTGGTGGAGACGGCTTCCTGACGACAGATGCTCCGGACTCCGGATCCGACAATCAACGCAACGAGAGTGCGCTCGGTGACTCACTCGAGTTCCGTACCCCAGTGCTGCTCTCCGACTTCCGCATCGCCGGGCGCACCACCTCCAACAACGGCGAGTACAAGATTCCGCTGAACGTGTTCCTGCGGGCCACTGGCGGACAGCAGGACGTAGCCACTTACACATTCACGCTGAAGGTCGACACGGCCGGCGGCGAGATCACCAAGGCGACCGAGCAGAAGGAGATGAACGCCTGCGACTCCATTCTTCCGGGCGGCTGCGGCTGGAATCAGGTGGTAATCAATCTCAAGTGGACTGGGGCGCAGGAATTCACCGTCATCGCCGATGGTCAACTCAAGTTGTTCATCTCCGCTGAATCCTCCTGCGAGGGCTCGTCCGGGGGTCCGTTCTCACCATCTTGCGACGCCGAGGTGGCGTGGGGGAAGCCCGATGACATCACCGACTACTCGTCGATGGAGTTCTGGGCTAATGCACTCGCAGGCAGTTCGGTCAAACTGCATCAGCCAGGTGCGCTGTGGACGGACCCAGAGGTGGTCGACTGGTACCCCAACTCCATGCCTGATGAACGAGAGATGAACTTCACTCTCGACGTGCGCGATTCACTCGGCAGCTTCGACATCCAGTCGGTCAGCGTGCAGTTGCAGAATCCATCGGGCACCTACGTCGTCGACCACTCCTTCCCGGACAACGAACTCGTCGAGAACAACAACGCGTTGCGAGGGGTGTACCAGTGGGTGCATCCAGCGAACGTGGAACATGGGGAGTATGAACTGACGTTGGAGGTGATCGACATCCAAGGGCATTCGGTACTCATCGAGCATACGCCTGTCTACTTCCATCGCTACGGCATCAGCATCCGTCATGCGCTCGACCGCACTGTGGAGTACATCGCTCCCGGCCAGACGACACCGATCAAGATGTCCCTCAGGCACATCGGGTCGGTGGGAGAAGCGCTCGACGTCGAGCTTGATCTGCTCACCAACCTGGGCAGCAACTGGGTGGTGGAATTCGACCATCCGGACTCATACTACCTCGCGGACGGCGGTGATGAAGTGCTGGCCATCCTGACTCTGGGTGCCCCTACCGAACTGTCCAACGCACCCTCCCGGCTGGAAATCGCCGTCCGCGCGCACAACGCCAGCGGGGCGGAGGTGCAGTACCTGGTCTTCAATCTCGACCTTGAGAAACTGGATGTCTATGCGCCACCGATGGCATCTCTCTGGGACTCGAAATACGAACACCAGATATCCAATTCTAGCCGCTCCGAATCGTTCGACCCCAACATCCCGCGCTTCGTCGATCAAGGTCAGTTCACACCGTTCTATCTCGAGTTGTTCAACACTGGATTCGATGTCGACTCGTTCCGCTTGGATGTACCGATGAAGCCGCGGGGCACAGTGTTCTACTTCGTGGACAATGACACCAATCCACCAGTGCAGATAGAGCAGAACCTGCAGGATGGCCTGTGGCACACTGCTCAACTGGATCGGCACGTGACCCAGACCATCGTACTCTACGTCAAGCCGTCACAGGATGAGGATGATCCCGACTCCGGGCTGATGCGTATCGAGGTCATCAGCGCGGGCAACAACTCCTTGGTCTCGATCATCGAGTTCACCCCTCACCGTACCCGCGGCATCCAAGCGCGTGTGACCTACGACTGTGATGGAGTCGGAAACGGACTGGGTCATATCGAAACTGAAGTCTGTTCCCCCTCCTCGGGCGGCATCAACATGCGGATAGAGGTCACACAGACCTCTGGTTCGCCCAATGAGGTCACAGAGTGGGTATTGGTGAACCCTGCGAACTATGTAGGCAACGCCGAGGCGAACATTCGCTATACTCAATGGAATTACTACATCAATGACACGAACAGCACTCCACTGCCGCGGATGCAGTTGGCTGCGGGAGATTCCGATGAGTTCGAACTCAGCATCGTGCTGACCAATCAGGTTCTGGCCGGCAATCACACGATTATCATGCGCATCGAGGAGGCTACCGACGGCAGTGTTCCGGAACGCTACTTCGACATGCCATTCTCCATCGAAGTCGGCGAAGGTGAGCCAAACTTGGAGATCGTACAGGATGCCCCCAATCATCCGATGGTACCTGGTGGTCATCGCGAGATGGGGATGATTCTCAAGAACGAAGGCAACGCCGATCTGCAGGTGCTGTTGACCACCGATGCACCAGATGGGTGGGTGGTAGACGTCTACAACCAAGCCACATCGTCACCGACGTTGTTCGTCGAAGCATTCAGTCAGGTGGAATTCATAGTCGAGATCGATGCTCCAACTGATGCCCGCCACAAGGACCTGCACACGATCGTCGTGACCGGTGAACCCGTGTCCACAGAACGTTCCTATGGCCAGGACACGCATGCCAAGCAGGATGTGATTGTGCAGGTCGAGATCAATGACCTGTTCAGTCGCCTCAAGAACGAATTGTTCGACAACCCGAGAACGGAGACGTTGCTTCTCATGCTTGGTGGATTCATGCTCATTGTCGCCTGGGTGGCCGGTCAGCGGAGGAAGCGCGGCGAGTGGGATGAAGAAGAGGAAGACTGGGAATACGATGACGAGGAAGAATCCGTTGAGGAGAGTACCACGGACATCCCCGAACCGGTCGTCGATGAGTTGGACGACGATGAAGTGGAACTCGCCGAGGACGAGATCGAGATTCTCGAGGATGACCCCGAAATCGATGATTGACGGCACCGCCCCCACTATGTGGGGGCTGTACTTGTCCGAACCTTGCTCCATTTGTCTTAAGTGCCAAAGGAACCGGTTGCGAAGTGGGTTCAGACATGTCATTGTACCGAAGCACCGCTGAAACGACCGAATGGCGACCGCTCGTGCGCGCCCGCGCACGCTCGCTGTCGCTCGCACTGCTGATGCTGCTGTCCAGCTTTGTGGGGATGCAGTTCGCTGCTTACGAAGCGATGGCCGCCACCGACCAGGATGGAGATGGCCTGACTTGTGGGACCGAATACCTCATCGGGACTCAGTGCCAGGACTGGGACTCTGACAACGACGGACTTCCCGATGGCTGGGAATGGCAGTACGGACTTGACCCGACCGACGGATCCTCGCTGACCATCAACGGTGCCAGCGGTGATCAGGATGGGGACGGCATGTCCAACCTGCAGGAGTACTCCTACCTCGAGCCCACCAACTGGGACAACTCCAACACCCCCAACGAACTCGATAACGGCGTCTGGTGGAACGGCACGGTTCCAGTGCGCAACTGGAACGAGGAGAACGCCATGCAGGTCAATCAACCGGGCTGCGGCGACCCTGGGTCCGACGGAAACGGCTCGACAGTCATACTCTGCGACGAGGATCCTCCGGGAGACATCTGCAATGACGGATTGGATAACGACAAGGATGGGTTGGTGGATACTGCCGATCCCGACCGTGACGGAGATGCGGTGTGTGGCTCGAATGACGACGACGGCGACGGCTTCTTCGACGAGGACCCCGATGGATGGGACACCGATGGAGACGGGATGCCCGACGGCTGGGAGGTTTCGAACGGACTCAACGCCACCTTGGCGGCCGGTGTGGATGGCGCTTCTGGAGACCCCGATAACGATGGCCTGATCAACATCATGGAATACATCAATCCCGCATGGACCACCGGTAGTGGAGGCAACTACTACTTCCAACCCGGCAACCCGCTCGTCGAGAGCGCAACCGAGAACGTCAACCCATGCAACCCTGTGCTCGGACTGGGGCCTGGGGGCTGCGCCTCGCTCACCGCATCTGTCGACCAGGACTTCGACACCAACCCATTCAACAACGACACCGACGGCGATGGCCTCGAAGATGGCTACGAAGCGTTGGTCATCCTCACCGACCCGACCACCAGCGACACCGACTCAGATGGTATCTCGGATGGCGTCGAGGCGAACACCAGCACCTACGGAAACCCGCCGCTGCACAGCGACCCGCGCGACAACAACACCGACGGTGACCAGTTCGATGATGGCGACGAGGACATCAACGGCAACGGGCAGGTAGATTCCAACGAGACCGACCCGACTCGCCGCGAGGATTCGGGCGACTACGACAACGACGGCATCGACAACTGGCTGGAGAACCTCAGCTGCACGCTGTGGAACGTCTACGACTCCGACTTCGGCGGCATTGGCGACGGGGACGAGAGCAATCTGTCGCACAGCACCGACCCATGCATGACCTTCGTGGACTACAGCACCACCGTCGTCTCCTACAACAGCGGCACTAACCGTCTGACCATATCCAACGCCTCGGGCATCAACCCGAACCCGGTGGACTGGCGCACCGGGATGCCGGGCATCCTCTACTACAACGACTCCGGCGGAAGCCTCACCTCGTTCGCTTACTCCTCTGTCACGGGCAATGTGATCAGTGGAGTGGCAGTTGCTCCCCCCGTGGGGGCGGTCAGTGTGATTGCCAAGAACGGCTCCTGGTGTCACTACGAGGGCACGCAGGCGGGCACCATCACCACCACCTACAGCCATTGCGACGACGATTACATGGACAGCGACGGCGATGGATTGGCAGACTGGGAAGAGAACATGGCCGTATGGGGTTGGTTCTCGCTCCCCACGCAGTATGATTCTGATGGCGACGGTGTCAACGACCTCGATGAAATCCTCAACGGCACCAACCCGATGGAGCCGTGCCACAACAATCTCGATTCGGACAATGACATGCTCAACGACTACTTCGAGAACAACACCGGTTGCGACCTGATGTACGTGCCGGGGATGGGTGGAGGCAACGGTTCAACGGACACCTACGTCACCGACCCGTTCGACCCGGACACGGACCACGGTGGAGTGATGGACGGTCAGGAGTACCTCGATGGCACCAACCCGCAGAACGACCCCCTCGACGACATGAACCCGGCTGACACCGATGGAGATGGCATTCCGGACAACATCGAGAACCAGACCGGCACAGACTGGCGTGACCCGGACACTGACGGCGGCGGCATGAGTGACTACGAGGAGTGTCCTCCACAGTTCTGGCAGGACTGTTTGCTCGGCCTACAGAATCCGTGGGATCCGACCGATGACATCATCCAGAATGAGATCGCCTTCTGGGCCAACAACACCAGCAGCACCGGCTCTGGAGTCGACCCCGACCTGTCCCACTATTGGCGGGTGCGCACCTACGAGTACTACACCGGCGCCGCTTACGGGATGAACGAGAGTTCGCTGATCGAGACTGAGATTTCACCCGGTTGGATTGATTACCATTGGATTGCCAACAACACCTTCTGGAACTCATCGGAGGACTACCAGATGACCTACGTGCAGCCGGTCAATCCCGGTTCGAGACTGCCGCAACCGGCGTCCGCATACTCATGGATGATGTGGGGCGACCCGTTCGCTTACCTCAACCAATCCAATGTTTCTCACGACCTGCGCATCTCCGCTGCACAGATCTTCGACCTGATGACTTCGCAACCAGAGATATGGTTCTCATCCACCGAATACGCCAATTCGATTCCCTACGCTGGTCCGGGCAACTACGGCACCGACCTGCCAGGCTACTTCACCGACATGACCGCACCCGAGTCACACGTCTACAACGTCACGCAGGGTGTGATTACGGACGCAGGTGCGGTCAGCGCGTGGGACAAGGTGGTCGCCATTCGAGACTACCTGAACAACGTTGACGGTAACACGTCGGTGGAGTTCACGCTCAACTTCGACGGTTCAGGTCTGCCGATGCTCGAGGATGTCAGTCGCTTCATCCTCCAGGATATCATGGAGGGTTCCTGTCAGGAGTTCTCCACCGTGTTCACCACCATGGCACGTCTGGCTGGAATCCCAGCGCGCAAGGCGACTGGCTACAACGGCGGCGTCTGGACGGGCACTGGATTCATGGTCATGGGGCGCAACTGGGATTCATGGGGTGAGGTGCACCTGCAACAGAATGCGGCAGGCAACAACCACGACATGGGCTGGATCCCTGTCGATGCCTGCCCACCGGCTGAGGAGGTGGAGGTTGTCAACGAGACCAGCTGGCCAGGTAGCATCGAGCGAGACATGTCCTCCGGTGACATCTACATGAACGGCACTCTGCAGTTCTCCGTCAACCAGTCCGCGGCCGCCGCCACGCTCGTGCGCGCCTACCTCGTGCAGGCTAACGACACCAATCCGTTCAATCCGGCTGCGCTGAACGCAGAATCGCTGCTCGGTGCCAACCTGACCGATTCGAACGGCAACTTCAGCATCAAGGGCTTCCCGTTCGGCATCACTCACCCGGGATACGGCCGCATCGTGGTCGAGACCCAGCAAGGGGGTTACGTGCCATACAGCACGCACGATTTCGTCTGGACTGTGAACATCACGGATGCTACCAACCTGACTCAGGATTATCCTGCGCCGATAGGCGTTCCATACGTCGGTGCAGGTTCGACAACCGATATCACTGGCACGATGATGTGGAACTGGACACCTCCGCTGGATGTGTCGACCAAGACCAACTACACGGTATCGCTCACCTATCCTTCGAGCGTGCTCAACCAGAATGTGGTGCTGACCACACAGGTCGGTAGCAACGGATACTTCATGTTCACGGTGAACCTGTCGGAGAACGAAACCCTCGGGTATCGTAATGCATTCCTGAACTTCTCAGGCTGGCACGAAGCAGACCTGCATCTCGGCCCCTCACCAGTCTATCATGCGCGTCCGACAACGTACAACTTCCAGTTCAACGTCACCCCCGCACCTGATCTCACCGCCACGCTCCATGGTCCATCGGGTAACGATTCGTTGCTGGAGATCGGCGAGAACATCTACATCAACGGGACAATCCTCTCCGGAGGAGCCACGCCCGCGCCGATGAACGGCTCTCTCAGCCTGATGCTGCGCCGCAACGGTTCGACCGGACCATACACCGACACCGCCTTCTGGGTGCTGAACAGCAGCAACGTGAACCCAGTTACGGGCGATTTCTCGATTGTCTGGAACTTCTCCGCGTTCGATGTGACCATCGGCCCCTCATACTGCGATGTCATCCTACGCTTCTTACCTGAATTGCCCGGTGCGACCGATGATGCAGATCTCACTCCTGTATTCGCATACGGCATTCAGAGTACCGTGGATATCAACTTCCCGATCAACGTCATTCTCCGCGGTCAGCTGGCTTTCATCCCGGTATCGTTCGTCGACCACATAGCAGGAAGCGACATTCCCTTCAATGGGACCTGGGTCACGAGTTTCAACGGCGTCGTCATCAACACCACGACCGACCCGCCTAATGCATGGATGGAAATAGAGGTCACTCCCGGGGCCAATCTGGCCGCCGGTGACTACGCCTTCAACGTCACCTACACTCCGAGTACGCAGTGGTACAAGGCTGCAACCAGGGAGGACCAGCAGCGGGTTCAGGCAGACATCGCGGTATCGATGAACCTGGCACAGGATTGGACGCATCTGGGCGGGCAGAATGTCATCTCGGGAACGATCACCGACGCGGTGCTGGGTTCCA
>CALCOR010000174.1 GCA_937897085.1 uncultured euryarchaeote
CAGTGATCTCCGCTCTCGTGCTCGTGCTGCATGCCTGGCTCAGCACCGGCCGTTCGCTGTCCTGTTTCGCCGTCCTGTTAGGATTCATTCTCGTGACCAACATGTCTCACCTCTGGTTGTCTTTTTCTCATCCGCAGGTGATGCTGATGGTCGGGTTCAGTTCGATAGTCGCCATCTTCTGGCTGATAGGATACGCAGCAGCACACCTCGCTCACGGTGAGGGGGAACCTCCCGTCAATCGTGCTTGACGCAGACGTTCATCGCTTCCGAGAAGAAGCCCAGACTCCAGCGGCCGCCTTCACGTCCGACACCGCTGTCCTTCACTCCACCGAAGGGCACGCGCAGGTCACGATGCAGCCAGCAGTTCACCCACACCATGCCGGTGTCGATTCCCTCGGCCACCCGCTGACCCTTGTCGAGGTCGGAGGTCCAGACGCTGCCGGCCAATCCATAGCGGGTGCCGTTGGCGATGTCGATTGCCTCCTGTTCTGTATCGAACGGATGGAGAGTGACAATCGGTCCGAAGATCTCCTCGGTGGAGCAGCGGCTGTCGGTGGAAAGTCCGTCGATGACCGTCGGTGCGAGCCAGTTTCCGTCGGCGAATTCCTCAGGGATTCCCTCTGGTGCGCCGCCGCCGCAGACGACCGTTCCACCCTCCTCCTGTGCCAGTTCGATGTATCCGGCCACCTTGTCTCGATGTTCGGGGGAGATGAGGGCGCCCAGCTCGGTGTCCGGATCCGATGGGTCGCCCACCGCCATGTTCTCGACCGCGTTCAGGAACTGCTCGCGGAAGTCGTCGTAGATCGAGCGCTCGACGAGGATGCGGCTACCGCACAGGCAGACCTGTCCCTGGTTGAGGAAGCCCGCGCGCACAACTCCGGGAATGGTGGATTCCATGTCGGCGTCGGCGAACACGATGGTCGAGTTCTTGCCACCTAGTTCGAGTGAGAGCTTCTTGAATCCTGCTGCTGCGCTGGCGCCAACCGTTGCTCCGGTGGCGGTGCCGCCGGTGAACGAGATCAGGCGCACGTCATCGTGGGCGACAAGTGGCGCGCCTGCGTGCTCACCAGTGCCATGCACGAGATTGAACACACCGTCGGGAAGGCCGGTCTCGGCGATCACCTCAGCGAGCAGGTTGGCGGTCAGCGGAGTCAGTTCGCTCGGTTTGCAGACGACCGTGTTGCCCATTCCGATGGCCGGGGCGACCTTCCATGAGAGCAGGTAGAGTGGCAGGTTCCACGGGGTGATCAGCGCGGCCACTCCGCCCGGCTTGTAGACGACATGGTTGGTCGCATTGCGCATCTCGAAGGTCTCGGCAGTGAACTCTCGCACTTGTTCGGCGAAGAAGCGGAAATTGCTCACGCTACGTTTCGCGTCCACATCGCGGGCGAGTGAGATCGGTTTGCCGGTGTCCAAGGATTCCAACTCGGCGATGTCCTCGGCGCGCTCCTCGAGTGCGTCGGCGATCCTGTCGAGCCACACCGCCCGCTCCTCATGAGTGAGGGCGGCCCACTCGGGCAAGGCGGAATTGGCGGCGGCGACGGCGGCGTCGATGTCGGTGGAGTCCGAGCAGGGAATCCTGGCGATGAGGCGTCCAGTGGCGGGTGCGTGGTCGTCGAGCCAATGGTCGCAGGCGGATGGGTGGAAATCGCCGTCGATGAAGTTCAGCAGTTCCGGGGCGTCTTCACTCATGCAGACCCTCCTCTTGGTGTGGGCTCTCCTTGCTCATCTTGGAGGAATACTGCTGCCAGTCGTAGTACCAGCGGTCGCTGTCCGGGTCCCACTCATCCCACGTCACGACCTGCTCCAACTTGTCCAGCCGGTCCTCTGGCACCACCCCGGGCACGATGAACGCCTTCTGCCGGTGGAGGGGGTAGGGATTCCTGAGTTCTATTCCCAGCACGCCGAGCACCGCGCGTGCGACGTACCACGTCGCCTGCGAATTCCAGCCGTGGGCAATCTTGATCACGATCCCGAGTCCGTTCGGGTAGTCGGGATGAACGATTGAGAGTCCGAGCAGACCGTCGGCGCCCTCCTTGGCGAGGACGGTCCCGTCGCCGGCCTTGAGGATGGTCGAATCGAGTCGGTTGAAGCCGCCGACGAGGTCCGGATGGCGCTGCATCGCCTCCCAGATCCAATCCTGGTCCTTGGTGGCGACGAGTCCTGCGAACAGTACTGCGAGTTCGTTCACCGTGTTGCTGACCGTCGGCAGTCCACAGCCGTCCTTGCTGACGCGCACCGGCTCCCAGTCGGGATTGACGAGGAAGCGGCGCAGCACGTCGAGGTAGAGTGGGAACCAGTCGGATTGCGGCAGTGTGTAGCCGGCACGGTTGATGCCCATCTTCCTGAGGGCTTTGAGGATGGCCGCGTGCTCACCCGAGCAGGTGTGGAACCAGCGTCGAGGGCGGCGCACCTGACGGCCGAACTGAATCAGTGGAACGTCGAGCGGACATTGCATCAGGCCCCATTCGGATTCGGTGAGAATCGACTGGGCTGTGGAAACGTGTTCGGTGTCCCCGTTATGCGACGAGCAGGCGATCGCCTTCTGCTCCCAGGAGAGTTCGTCGGCCAGCTCGTCGACGAAGGTCTTCATCAGCAGCGGCTTCATCATGCTGCGACCGTAGCAGAGCACGTTTCCCCCGAACGAGTGGAACACGTCACGCCCGTGCGCCCACGCGACCGCTCCATGAATCGTATTCTCTGACACCTCGTTGCGGCGGAAGTCGACCAGCGGTTCCCATTCGACATCCCTGCCTGTGGCGATTCCCTCGTGCTTCTCCCCTAGTGGAGTCGTGGGGTAGACACCTGAGCCGGGGCGGCCGGGCGCTACTGACGAGCGAGGATGTTGAGCCACTACTGCTCACCTCGATTGACGAGTGGAGCGACCTTCTCCATGAAGGCGGCCATGTCGCGGCAGACACGCGCTGAATCGTGGCGGAAGAAGTCGAACCAGAGCATCAGTCGGTCCTGCGGGTGGAAGCGCTCGCTGATCTGGGCGGCGACCTCCTCGGCATTGCCGATGACGGCGTTGTGCGATGCCTTCTCCACCTTGGCAGGGTCCAGAGTCCCCTCGAGAGCGCGCCAGTAGGA
>CALCOR010000175.1 GCA_937897085.1 uncultured euryarchaeote
GCACCCATACATGTCCAATCATCTCCAGCACGAGTTCGACCTCGTCGGGGAGGCCCTCGAGGCTCAGGTTGCGCGCGTGGGGAACGAATCTGTCGGGATTGTCGAGCAGCACGACTCGCGGGCCGCCTGCCGCTTCACTCTCCTCCGCCAACCGCTTCACGATATCACGCGTACCGTCGCTGCTCCCTCCATCAATGACCTGGATGAGGTGTCTGTCGGCCGGCCAATCCTGTGCGATGAAGGATGTAAGGCAGCGCTCGAGGTGATCGACCTCCTGCCACACCGGGATGACAGTCGCAACCAGAGGATGTTCAGCCATGCGCTTCGCCGACGCTGCTGGCGGGCCGGTTGTGAAGATTGTCACTGAGCAGTAGGCAGGATTCATCATCCGACGGGGGCTCGCATGTCACCGAGGTCGAGTGGTGGTCACGGCGAGCGTGGAGACGGGACTGGCTCCTACCGACGACACCGCATTGGTGCGCCGCGCCCTGTTGGAACTGTTTCCCGGCTCCGAACTGCCCGATGCAGAACCGGGGCCAGTCTTCCCGACTCCGGCGACGACGGGTGTGCTGTGCGCACGCGACGTGGAACTGACCCGGCTGCAGGAGCGGTTGCAGGAACAACGCATCTGTGACACGGCGCTCGATACGATGGCGTTCGCACTCGATGCGGACGGCCAGAGCACCTGCTTCTCGATCTCACGCCAGGCGGCGTTGGCCTGCAAGGTGGCGTTCGTCCTCCCGGGAGAGAGGGTTCTCGGTGGCACGTTCGAGGTGAGCATCAGTGGAGAAGGGCTGGCTGAGTGGATCGAAGAGTTCACCTGGCATCCCGGACGCGGCTCCGTTCCCCGGAACGTCGCCGATGAAGTGGCGATGCGTAGCGATGGCAGTTCGCGCGACTGGTTCGATGACTGAGGCCGTCAGACCGGCCGCCTGAGGTTGGACAGACCATCTGACTGCAGCATGCGGATGAAGTCTATGTCCGGCTCCAGCCACTCAACGCTGGTCAGGTCTTCATTCCCCAGCCAGCGCGCCTGGTCGTGGACGGTCAGGCTCAACTCCCCCAGCGCGCCCACAGGCTCGCACAACCAGAAGGAGAGTTCGACGACCATGGATGGGTAGCCATGCTCCAACCGTTCGAGACAGCGTATAGGCCGTACCTCGACGCCCAACTCCTCACCGATCTCACGCTCCACCGCCTCAGCCTCCGATTCACCGGGCTCGACCTTGCCACCGGGGAACTCCCAGTTTCCGGGCATCGCCTCATCTGGAGCCCGGCGGGCAGCCAGAACGCGGTCGTCATCTGCGAGGATGATGCCCGCAACGACCCTCAACCGCGGTCGCTGTGTGAGCAGAGCTCCGACTCGTCGCACCAATTCCACCTGCCGCTCGAAGGGTATCTGTTCAGCGGGAGGGACGTGGACGAAGATGGCTGGCAGGGGTCTTCCAAGGCGGTCACGACGATCCAAGCTGTCGATTGTGCGCAGGGTGCGGTAGCAGGTCTCGTTGCACACGAACCTACCCGCATCGTCCGACCTGCGCACGTCCGCATCTGAACTGAATTCAGCCAGGAGCATCTTCAGGGGGGCGGTGGTCAACTGCAATGGGAGGCCATCTTCGTCGATGAACGACTCTGATGGCTGACGCCCACTGTTGTCCGGTATGCGGAAATTGGCTTCGTTGACGGCTCCCGACTCAAGACACAGTCGGCGACGTCGCTCGGCGAAGCCGAGTTGTAGAATCGCGTCCCACCTCTCCCCGTCAACAAGCAGATCGGCAACCTCGCGGCTGCCCGCCTCATCGACGCTCAGTACCCGGCATTCCCATTCCACCTCGATCGAACGCGATTCCGCACCCTGCTGCACAGGAGGTTCGCCGAGCTCCACCGTCTCTGATGCTCCATCCAGATGCTGTGCGATCTCTCCCGATATGTTGTGCTCGTTGCCTTCGAACGGCTCGAATCCGGTCACCAGCACCCTGCGCATCCGTGTCACCACCAGCAACCCGCCGCGCGGGCGTGGAGGCAGGACATAGATTATCGCTGGCAAGGAGGGAGAGCCAGATGGAGTTGGGGTGATGAGCGACTGGGACCACCTGTCCGACGAAGACTTGGACCGGTTCGCCTTGGCTGAAACACGAGATGCGATGCAGGATGAGGAGAGCGGGGTCAGGGAGTACTCCAGCCTGATGCTCGCTGACGGGCTGTTGTATGCGGTCGGGGTGATTGCTGTGATGAACTCGTTTCTCGAAGCTGACATGTTCCTGTTCTTCTGCGGAGCCGGGCTGTGGCTCTGTTCACAGTCCATCAACCGCTTTCGGCGATTGCTGCCATTGTGGCTACGAGCAGCCATGAACATGGAGATTGACCCACCCGATTGGGAGATTCTGACATCCAAGCAGAAGAAGCGACGGATCGTGACCGTGTTCGTTGCCGCTGGGCTGTCCGGTCTCACCGCTTGGCGCTTCACGGTCGGGTTCGACGAGATTGCCACTCGCAGCGGAGTCCCGTTCCATCTGGTCATCTTCGCCCTGGCTGGGATGTTGGCCCTGCTCGGACTACACTGGATTCGCTTGATGATGGCTGACGAGGGAATCTACGAACCCCATCCCATGGAGCACGAAGAGCCGTGGGGCTGAAGGCGAATGAGTGTGCACGGGTGAATGAAGATGGCGTCCGACGACATGCACGATGGATTTCAGCGGCGGTTGGCTGAAAGGCTGGTTGATTCGCCCCGCTGGCAGACCCCTTTCCGGGTACTGCTGGTCATCTGGAGTGAATTCACAGGTGGTCTCGGTGCTTGGGGAGCGCTACGTCCGCTGGTCGCCACCGCGTTGGCGTTCGTCCCGTTCTTGTTCCTCGGACAGCACTTCAACCGCCAACATCGCAAAGGATTCGACTGGGCGATGCTGCAGATTCCATTGCTCCTGGCGCTGCTTTGGCCCCTTATCTGGTTCTGGTCCATCTTCGACGCATACCAGACTGCGATGCTATCCGTCGCAGACGACTATTCGGTCGGCGCTTGACATCAGAAGTCGTCTGGGAATTCGACCGGCGAGAACAGGGAACCGGGGCCGCTTGCGCCAGCGAGTTGGCTGCGCACCAGATGTTCCCACTCGCGCATGAACAGCAAAGCGTCCGTCAAAGGCAATTCGCATTCGTTGATCACGTTGCGGATGATTGTGTCGAAGATGTCAATGCGATCACCATCGACCATGTCAAGCACCTTGTCGAGCGCGAACTCGGTGTCTTGACCAACATCCGCAGCAGAATCCCCGGTCCCCAGCGGCCACGGTTGACTGAGTCGTTCTGGCAGCTCCTCGCCCTGCTCAGCAGCGTGTGCTGAGAGGTGCGTGCTGATCTGCTTGGTGTATTTCGAGAGCACCAGGCTGACCTCGACGACGGGCATCGAATATTGCTGGGTGAAGTTCACCATTCGTTCCTGCAGGAACAGCAGTTTGCTGGAGGTGGGAGCGTCTGCGGAAGGGGGTGATTCCGGCTCAGGATGTTCATTATCCAATCAGACCCTCCCTGTCGGTACGGTTCAGAGAGAGGCTCACTCGTCACCCTTGCCTGTGAACCATCGAGCGGCGCGTTCCAGTTCATCGGCGTTCAGATAGTTGTTACCTTCAGAGTCAAACGCCACCGCGTATGTCAGGAATGCTTCGCGGTCGGAAATTCCGTGCTCGGTCATCGCCCGTTCGAGTACCGCTTCAGAGAAGTTCATCTTCGCCAGTGCCGCCTTCCCTTCCTGCTGCTGCACCTTCCAAGCCTCCACCTGATCATGCGTCCACCCCTTCGCCAGCAGCTGAATGTCAGTCCAGCCCTCCGAACCAGATTGTGCGGTCGCATCATCCGAGGCCTCAGACACCTCGCCTGTCGGTGGAGGGGGTGGAGTCGCTCCGACAGGTAGCGAGTTCGGATCGAACCCTTCGGGTGGTGCTGGTGCTTTCTCTGGTGGAGGCGCGTCGGGATCGAACCCTTCCGGTGGGGGCGGAGGAGCGCTCATGTCGGCGATGACGTCAACCGTCTGATCGAGTAAGGTGCCTTCGGGTTCCAACTGGCCGAGATTGCGGTTCAGCACCATGAGCACGACGATGACGATGAGTGCAATCATCAAGGAGATGTAGAGCATTATCGTACCCATGTTATCGGTGAACTGTTGGCTGATAGCCGCCCCGTCGCGTGCTACCGGAGGCTGAAGAATGAGCGGGTCGATGGATATGCGATCGAGCACCACATGTCCGTCGCGGACAACCATACGGTAGCGTTCGACGGTCGGCTCCTCGACTTCCTCGGTTTCGATGACAATCTCCCCGATGAAGCCTGCTTGTGGCCGCAGTGTCACCTCTGTCGATGCGTCCTCGACATCGACCCAGACGCCGCTGCTAATCTGTCTCTGGAGAGCGAAAGTGAGGTTGCCCTCCTCGTCATTTGTATTGGTTCCGATAATCGTCAACGTGACCGAGTCACCCGATGCAGGAGTAGCGTCCGACCAACTGATGTCCGTCTCGAACAGGTCTACATCCGGGCCGACGCGCACGAGGCGCCATGTGTCAAGCGGAGTAGCCTCGGTGTTGTTCCCTGACACATACGGATTACCCGCAGCATCAGCACCGGTCACCCAGACATCCACCAGGTACCCCGGAAGCAGTTCGGTGACCCCGCCGTCTGTGATGTCGATGGTGTCTGTCCAGTGTCCGTATCCGTACTGCTGCAGCAGGGTGCGCAACTCGTAACTGCCACGTGCCACCTCCGACTCGCCTGCGCGCACGATGTAGTGCAGCACCGCCGGTCGATTGGGATCGAAACCTGAGGAGTCGCTGGTGTTCAGGAACACGGCAATCGCTCCGGCGTCCGACAATGGGATGTCGCCGGAGGGCAGAATGGAGTTTATCACCGGCAGAACGCCGTCCACCTCGAGCAGGATGCGGGGCGGCTCGGTTGTCTGGTCAGTCGCCAGACCGGGAAGGTTCTCCAGCCATGCGAACATGTCGAGGTGACCGCTGCGCACGTTCGGGACGAGGATGTCGACGGTGAACTCTCCACCCTCGCGTGGCACTGCTCTCCATTCGAGCTCAAGGTTTCCGACCACGATGTCGAACGCGCCTTCTGGCGCAGGCGCGTGGTCCTCGCTGAACAGGATGCGCCCGTTGACGCGGACGACCTGACCTGCCGCGATGGTCCGCTGCTCTCCCTCCTCATTGTACAGATTCTGGCCGGTGGCCAGGTCGATGGCTGTGAAGTGACCCGGGTCGAGGTCGAAGCGAAGGTCGTTGTCGAGGCTCCATTCGTCATTGCCCAACCCACCTCGTTCGGCGAAACAGGGCTCAAGAACATCCACGTAACAGGGCCAGTCGGACACTTCGATGACGGGGATGTAGGTGGACACGCCATCGGTGTCCATCTCTTCGGGGAAGTGCCATGTCAACTGGAAGCGGATGTTCAGGTCGATGATCGACTCGTTGCCCTCTACCAGCGTGTAATCGCTGTAGAGGTTGGATACAGCCAACCCAAGACCTCCCGATTCCAGATACATGTCGAGAGTGCCATCCTCCAGTTTGGTGAAATTAGCCCAGATTGAACTCTCTGACTCGCTCAACTCGCCGGTGAGAGATATCTGGACATTGGAGATGTCGTTCCAACCGTTGCGATCGACCACCCTCAGCCGCGCGATGTATTGCGTACCGGGATGCAGCGGTGCCTCGTCGTCGTGTCCGACGATCGTGGAGTTCTCTGATTGCAGGTATGGTTCGAACTCCTCACGGATGCGATAGGTGACCAGGTCAGCGTCCCAATCAGGTTCCTCCTCGTTGAAGCCCACACCGCATGGGTCCGCCTCTTCTGAGCACACGGGCCCTCCACCCATCGCCAGCGCGTTACCCTGAGCATCCGCCCCCTCAAGGTAGAGAGATACCTTCTCTCCGTGGTGGTTCACGTTGTCCTGGATGAGCCCCTCGAAGATGTTCAAGCCTCCTGGTTGCACCTCGGGCGTGTTCATCGTGAGGTAACTGTACTCATTCCAATCGGGTATGCCATCGTAATCGAGGTCGTGTTGTCCTTCGATCCAGTAGCGCAGGTCAAGTTGTGTAGGTGGATCGACAGAGTCCTGCACGACGATCCGGATCGGCTGGCTGGGGGTGCCCTTGTGCACCTCGTCGCCATCAGAGGGTGTTGCGCCGATTACCAGCGGACTGTTGCCGTCGAGCACCAGTCGTACCGTGTTCCAACCCGGATTGACGAACTCTGAGTTGTTGACGAGGCCGACCGCCTTGACGCGGAACAGCATACCGCCCGGCGACGACTCGATCGGGCTGACAATCGTAATCGAGTACTGCCCGTGGGACGGATTCGGTTCGATGTGAAGCTGCTTCTCCGGCTCCATCGGATCTCCATCCATCGTCAGGTTCTGGCCGGTCAGTTCCAGACTGAACTGACCCGCCTGTGGAGAGTAAGCCGTTCCATCGAAGGATATCGAGCCGTGGAATGTCACCTCGAGCCCGCCACGTACCCAGTCACTTCCGGAGAGCACGCGACCCGTCTCGTCCTCGACGCCCAGATCCACCAGTTGGATGTCGTTCTCCACCCGCATTCCGAGACTCTCGGTCTCCCAGCGGGTCACCTGCCGGCCAATGTCATCGTCGACGGTGAGCAGGACCTCGATGCCGCTCTCGTCGTCCCAAGTCCAGTTCGAACGCAATGGGAGGAGCAAGGACAGGACTCCATCAGATGATTCCTGCGAGGTGCAGTTTGCAGCATCGAAGGAAATCAGGTCGGCGTTGTCCGACACCAGCGAGCAGACATTACCGTTGGACCACCTGATAATCGGATTCTCCACGCCGGTCGCCTGCAACTCGACATCCACCTGGTTGATTCGGTCGGCCTCGTCGCCCTCAGAGACCCTCGCCACAAGCACACGGCTCGCTCCGTCGGGGACGAGCATGCCGCCTTCGAGCGAGGCGTCGAGCGCCATCGTGGACATCTTGTAGGTGACATCCAGATCGGATACGCGTATGCGACCAGGGGAGCCTGCCATGAAGGTCAGCGTGACGTTGGTGACTCCGACCCCGTTGTCCAGAATGTTGTCGTTGAAGGCATCGACGAGGTCCTGCCCGCTGAGGGTGACCGGCTGGTTGAGCAGATCTGTTCCGACGTACTCGTAACTTCCATCATCCCCGACGTCGATCCTGACGGAACTCGGGTATCCCTCCTCATAGTCTAGAGTGAAGGAAGAGAGAGAGGGCGTCACACTGGAGTCAGTTGACCCGAAGGTCACCCGGTAGACCAATTGGTTCCCCTGTGAGGTGAACGTCACCATCTGGTTGTTCGTCACCGTCTGCCAGTTGCTGCCGTTGTCATTGCTCACATCGACACCCACCGTCGACCCCGATGGAGTGGACTCCACCCAGGACACCTGCATCTGCCCTACCTGTGTGCTCGTCGAGACCGTGGGCGAGGTCCAACTCCCCGCTGTGTTGTAATCGGTGGAGTAGTTGAGCGACATCCACCACGAGACCGAGGTAGATCCGACCATCTGCAGCTTCCAGCGCAACTGCTGGCCGGGATGAGGGAAGTGCACCGTCTGGTTGTTCACCACCTGAACCCAGTGGGTTCCGTTGTCCGCGCTCACCCAGTGATCGACCCGGTCACCCGCGGCCGTCGCCGACCAAACAGTCTCGATGTTCGCCACCAGCACGTCGCTGTTCGTGTTGATGGGCTCACTGATCCAGTTCGAAGTCCCAGGTTGCGGGGATATCGGATAACTCCAGCCAGTACCGAATTCCCGATAGTAGCGATTGGTGTAGTGGTAGTGATCATGGGTCAGCAGTCGCTGGCCATCGTGATAGATCCCGTAACCGTTGGCGGGAATGGATGCCTCTCCTGTCTGCTTGGCGAGGGTGGTCGAGGTGCCGCTGATGGCGTAGACCTCGATTCTGTCCTGATAGTACTGGAAGCGGCTGCGCATGAAGAACAGGTTGTCTTGGACTGCCAACCCATGCTGTTGGTTGTAATTCGAGAAGTAGGCGTACTGCAGGCTCCCGTCTCGTTCGAACGTACCGTCGTCGGAGAAGGAGTAGGGGAGGATGGTCCGCCGGGTGGGGTGGAGCACCCAGAAGAGATCCCTGCTGCGGTCGAACGAGATGCCGGTGTAGGATCCGAACTGCTGGCCGGCGAGGTCGTAAGACTGGATGCACTCCCAGTTGTTCTCATAGCGGATGTCGAGCACCCATAATCGGAGATACTGAGCCTGATAGTTGTAGGCATCGGATCC
>CALCOR010000176.1 GCA_937897085.1 uncultured euryarchaeote
GCCTGCTGATTCTCTACGACCTCTACGGATCACTGGACTACGCCGTCATCTTTGGAGACCCGTCAATCGGTGGGACGGTCGATGCTGCGATGCTGAAGTGGGCGATGCTGATGCTGTTCATCGGCGCTGTAGGCAAGTCGGCTCAGTTTCCGCTGCATGTCTGGCTGCCGGACGCCATGGAGGGTCCGACCCCGGTGTCAGCGCTCATCCACGCCGCCACGATGGTGAACGCCGGACTCTACCTCGTCGCACGCATGGTGCCGTTCTTCGACGTAACCGCACACGGTCATGGTGTCGAGGGGCTTGGGGATGTGGCCATCATCATCGCTTGGACAGGAGGAATAACCGCGTGCATGGCGGCAATGATCGCCTTCGTGCAGAACGACATCAAGAAGGTGCTCGCCTACTCCACGATGAGCCAGTTGGCATACATCTTCACCGGGCTGGGTGTGTCTCTATGGCTGTTCAACAACGACCACCACCACGCCGCTGTCATCGCCTTCGGCGCCTCGATGTTCCACCTGTTCAACCACGCGATGGCGAAAGGGATGCTGTTCATGGCGTCCGGATCGGTCATCCACGAGATGCATCACGCGCATCATCATGTGAGTGATCCCGGCGATCACGATGACGACTTCGATGCGCAGGACATGCGCAACATGGGTGGTCTGGCCTCCAAACTGCCTGTCACCGCCACCGCCATGGCGATTGGCTCGGCGTCGATTATCGGTCTGCCGTTGATCGGTGGTTTCTGGTCCAAGGAGGGTATCATCGCCGAGACCTGGTCCGCCACCGCGCTCTATGGCGCCTCGTGGATGCTGCTCCCGGCGTTTCTCATCTTGTTGACCGCTGGGATGACTGGATTCTACATGACGCGCATGTGGATGATGACTTTCGCGGGCAAGCCGAAGAGCGTTTTCGCCGGCCACGCCCACGAGGCGACACCGTGGATTAGGACGCCGTTGGTGTTGCTGAGCGTCATCTCGCTGCTCGGCGGTTTCCTGCTCTCGCTGCTCGGAGCGGTGCACTGGCTCGGTGAAGGAGAAGCGCTCGGATCCGCCCTCAAACATGAGGGGGCGGTCATGACCGTGATCGAGACCATCAAGCACGCCTTCCTGCCGGCCGACACATTCCTGCTGCTGATCACCTGGACGGCGGTGGCGATATCTCTCGTACTCGGACCGATGATGGCGATGCGCATCCATGGTGGCCGGCTGGCGAAGGGCGAGAGCGCCCACATAGGCATCGCCTGGCTGCTGCCGCTGTCGACCCGCTTCGGGAGATCGGATGTCACAGAGCTTGCGAATTCAGGGGTGGCAGATGCTCTGCAGCGCCGTCTGTTCTTCGATGAGTGGTACGACGCGGCGGTGGCCGCCACGGTCATTCCATTGGCCAATGTGCTCGCATGGTTCGATAAGAGGGTCATCGATGGTGCGATCAAGGGAATCGAATGGGGTAGCCAGTCGATCAGTGGCGAGGTGCGCAAGCTGACCACGGGCTCTGCTCGTGACTACATCCTGATGGCGGTAGTGGGTACGCTGAGCATCGCCGCGCTCATGTGGAGGGTGGCCGCATGACTGACCTTACGACCGCGTTCGGTAATCCGCTCTCGCTGCTCGTGCTGCTGCCCATCGTCGCCGGTGCCACGCTGATGCTCATCTCCTGGGCTGCTCCACCGTCGCAACGCAAGGATCTGGCCCGCCACGTCCGCCTGCTATCGTTCGGTGTGTCGCTGCTGCTGTTCGCGCTCGCCACACTGATGTTCCTCGAATCCTACAGCGGCATCGAGTGGTTCTCGCTCAACCTCAACGAATACGCGTACGAGAACTGCACCACCGGGCAGATCGAGGCGGGTGCGTGTGCGCTCATCTCAGGAATCGGGGTGTCATGGCATGTCGGTGTGGATGGCCTGTCGTTCCCCATGGTGTGGTTGACGACCCTGCTGGTGCCGGTGTCGATGCTGGTGGATTGGAATGCGAAGAAGGGCGCATACTTCCACACTCTGCTGCTGATGATGGAGGGTGCACTCATCGGCGTGTTCGTCTCTCTCGACCTGTTCCTGTTCTACGTCTTCTGGGAATTGACGCTGATCCCGATGTTCTTCCTCATCCTCATGTGGGGAGGCGAGGACCGTCGCTATGCCGCTCAGAAGTTCTTCATCTACACCTTCACGGCGAGCATCATCATGCTCGCAGGCATCCTGATTCTCTACTTCTTCAACAGCGTGCCACTCTGGGAGGGCAATGTCACCGGACGCTCCTTCGACGTCACCCTGATGGCCGCCTCTGCCACGACTCCGTCACTCACGTACCTCGGCGGTTTCGGGATGCAGAAGTTCGTATTCCTGCTGCTGCTGGTTGGTTTCGCTGCCAAGATGCCGTCTGTGCCGGTACACACCTGGCTGCCTGATGCGCACGTGCAGGCGCCCACGGCCGGCTCGATGCTGCTCGCCGGTGTGATGCTGAAGATGGGCGCCTACGGATTCATACGCGTCGCGGTGACGCTGTTGCCAGAAGCGACGATCCACTTCACTTGGCTGCTGCTGTTGCTCGGAATGGTGAGTCTGGTCTATGCCGCATGGGTCTGTCTCGGCCAGACCAATCTCAAGCGGCTGGTCGCCTACTCATCGGTCTCGCACATGGGACTCATCTTCCTTGGAATCGCCACGATGCAGCCGCTGGGCATCGCCGGCGCCCTGTTCATGATGCTCGCCCACGGACTCATCTCGCCGCTGCTGTTCGCCGTGGCGGGCGCCTTCAAGCACCACTACCACACGCTCGAGATCGGCTCAATGCGCGGAATCGCCCGCCACTCGCCGTGGCTTGCCGGGCACATGATGTTCGGCTGCATGGCGAGCCTCGGACTGCCGCTGCTAGCCGGATTCGTAGCCGAGGTGGCGATTCTGATCGCATTCTGGTTGGCGTTCGGATGGTGGGTCCTGCTGCCCGCGCTCACGCTCATCATCACCGGCGCCTACTACATCTGGGCGATGCAGCGCACCATCTTCGAAGGTGGTGCGGAAGGAGAACTTCCTGAGAGTCTGCACGGTGAGGAGCCGGTCGATATCACGTGGCATGAGAACGTCGGGATGTTCGTGCTCGCTGCTCTGATCGCGCTGCTCGGCGTCCTGCCGTTCATCTTCTTCGATATGATGTCAGGGTGGTCTTCGACGCTGGTCGATAATGTGCTGCTCGCCGCACTCAACAGCATGGGGGGTGGGCCATGAGTTCCCTGCTGGCTGACCCGCTCACCGCCAAGGTGCTGCTGCCCGAGTTCACCCTCGTGGTGGGCATGGTGCTGATGATGCTCGTGCCTAACCTCGGAGACGCAACCTTCCGGCTGCCGATTCCAAACACGAACGTTCGCCTCCCCTATTTCCTCGGAGGGAAGCGCTTCGGATGGTCGTCCAGTCCGCGAGTTCCGGGAATCATCAGCGTGGCGACGCTGATGTTCGCGGCGGCACTGGCACTCATCTCGCAGACAAAATCTCCGATGTTCGATGTGGACAATGTCTGGTGCATCGCTGCTGATGGAGTGGCCTATGCGAGCTGCCTCGGAATTCCCGATGACGGCTTGATTCTGCGCGTCGATGGTTTCAGTCGGCTGCTCGAGGTGCTGTTCTTCGGCGCGCTGATGCTCGCAGCGACCGCCGCTTGGTATCGTCTTCCTGCCACTCCGCGCAACCTGATCCACTCCGATGAACTGCGCGAGCCGCACGAATCGCGGCGCATCCAGATGCTGCTCGACAACCGCCGCCAGGTGGACTTCCACCTGCTCGTGCTGATGACCGCCTTCGGGATGTCGTTCGTGGCGCTCGCAGCCGACCTGTTCCTGTTGTTCGTAGGACTCGAGATGGCCGCCCTCTCCTCGTACGTGCTGGTATCCTTCCTCAAGGAGAACAAGTCGGCCACCGAGGGTGGTGTGAAATATTTCATCGTCGGCTCGGTATCTTCGGCGGTCGG
Source organism: uncultured euryarchaeote (assembly GCA_937897085.1). Taxonomy (GTDB): domain Archaea; phylum Thermoplasmatota; class Poseidoniia; order Poseidoniales; family Thalassarchaeaceae; genus JAKUTA01. Next base: position 3,963 of record CALCOR010000176.1, read on the forward strand.
GCTCTACGGCCTGTCACTGCTCTACCTGTGGAATGGGAGCCTGCAGATCTCGGGAGTCAACGGGCTCGCGGGAGCGTGGGCAGGGATGGGAGACGCGCTCGACCCGTTGGCGCTGTTCGGGCTCTCCTTCCTGCTCGTGGCGATCGCCTTCAAGGTGAGCGCAGCACCGTTCCACCTTGCCACGCCGGATGCCTATACGGGAGCCGCGAGTCCGGTCGCCGGTGTGCTGGCGACCGCTTCGAAGGCGATGGGATTCGTTGTGCTGCTGCGCATTCTGGTGACCATCGCCATGCCTGAGCAGGGCTCCGCCTTCTGGGTCGGCGTGGTCGGGCTGCTCGCCGCGGTGACGATGACCTGGGGCAACTTCGCTGCGTTGTCAAGCAGCAATCCGAAACGCATGCTGGCCTACTCGTCAGTCGCCCATGCCGGCTACCTGCTGGCGGCGGTGGCCGCCATCGGTGTCAACTCTGTCTACGGTACGCGCGTGGTTGCGCAACTGATTGTCGCTGCGATGCTGTTCCACCTCGTCGTGCTGGTGA
>CALCOR010000177.1 GCA_937897085.1 uncultured euryarchaeote
GAAAGGTCAGCATCATCGCGCAACTCCCAAGCAGCTTCACACAGGCTCAGCCCATCCATATGTCCATTTGAACGGTAACAGAGTTTCACCGTATCACCATACTGTCGGCTCTCGGCTACAAACGACTGGATTTCCGCGCTCTTCGGGGTCGAATCCATGTCATGGTGCGAAGCGACCACCTTCGTGCCCGCCTCGGCAGCTTGCTCGAACAGTGCGGCTCGCTCCTGCTCTTCGATATCGAGTTCGAGGTCCACCCATGAGACACCGCTGGCGACCGCCTGACGAATCACCTCGATGCGCTCCTCCTCCGTGCCAGGGAAATTGCCCCCCTGGCGTCGAGGTCTGCAAGTGAACAGCACGGGCTTCTCAATACCCGCCTTCAACCACTCGATGGCTTCAGGTACATCGATTACGTCGATGCCGCGGGGGACCAGTTCATGGCTGGTCTCCACTTCGCCATCTGTGTTCTCAGCCTTCACCTCGACCCGTTCGACATACAACTCATCGAAGAGCACCTCGATGATGTCTGCACCTTCTCCAGTCGCCTCCTCCGCCTGCTCCACCATGTCCGCCAGCGAATGACCTTTGATGGTCACGCAGATCAGAGGCAGAGGCATGACTGCGGCCTACCGGCTGGTCCTGTTCAACGTTGCTGTCCCACACTGGGGGCCTCAAAGCACTCCTTCTGCGTCTGCTGACTCCTTCACACTGTATCCTCGCACAAGTCCTGAACCACCGCACCTAGGGCCTCGCGCATGCGCAGTCGCGCGAGAAATTCACCTTTCGCGGACACCCTAGCACAATAATTGATAAACCTCGACCGCCCAATATATTGATGTCCACAGAGGGTATCGTAGATACCCTCTGATTAAATAGAGTGACGAGCAAGAGGTGAATGTATGGCTGACGAGTACAAGGCGGAGAGCATCCAGGTGCTCGAGGGTCTCGAGCCGGTTCGTCAGGTCCCAGGAATGTTCCTGGGTGAGACCGACAACGGCGAAGCGCTGCACCGCTGTGTCTGGGAGGTGGTCGACAACGCCGTCGATGAGCACCTCGCCGGATTCAACGACGCCATCGACGTCATCATCCACAAGAACGGATCTGTGACCGTGGTCGATCACGGCCGCGGGATTCCAGTCGGTAAGCACCCGGACTACGGGATCAGCGCAGCGACGCTCATCATGACGAAACTGCATGCCGGCGGGAAGTTCGACAACAGCATGTACAAGGTATCCGGTGGTCTGCACGGAGTTGGCGTTTCAGCTGTGAACGCGGTGTCGGAATGGCTGCGCATGGAGATCATCAAGGATGGCGAACTCTGGAGCCAGACATTCAAGGAAGGAGTCCCCGATGCTGACATAGCCAAGACAGGCGAGGGGGAGGGGAACGGAACCAAAATCACATTCAAGCCCGATGTGCAGTTCTTCTCCAATGTCCTCGATTTCGATTTCGAGCAGCTCGACCAGCGGTTGAAGGAGACCGCCTTCCTCAACGGCGGCCTGAAGATCACGCTCACCGACGAGCGGGACGAATCCCGCGGCACGATCGTTCACCAGTATGATGGAGGAATCGCCGAATTCGTTGGTCACCTAGCTGAGCGGAACACCCTCATCCACCCGGAGGTGATTCATTTCAGCGGTGAGAAGGAGGACAGTGATGGAAAGGTGGTCGAGATCGACGTGGCACTGCAGTGGACCGACGCCTTCACTGAACGCATCTTCTGCTATACGAATATCATCCGCAACCGTGACGGCGGCACACACCTTTCTGGTATGCGCGGCTCACTGACCCGCACGATCAACTCCTACGGCCAGTCCCGCAACCTGCTCAAGAAGGTGGGCAAACTCTCCGGCGACGACGTCCGCGAAGGGCTGGCGGCTGTCATCAGCGTCAAGCACCCCGACCCCTCGTTCTCATCGCAAGCGAAGGACAAGCTGGTCACCAGCGAGGTCCAAGGAATCGTTGAGAGCATCATCAACGATAAACTGGGGGAATACCTCGAGGAGAACCCAACGGTAGCCCGCTCCATCATCAGCAAGGCGTCGCTCGCCAGCAAGGCGCGTGAAGCGGCGCGCAAAGCGCGCGAACTCACCCGCCGCA
>CALCOR010000178.1 GCA_937897085.1 uncultured euryarchaeote
AACTGGCTCGTCGACGCTGCCGATGCCACTCTCAGGCGCATCGACATATTCCAGCGGAGCCGCGACCTGCAGCAGGACGCCGATGCGTACCGAACCGCCGACATTCCGGTCGACCTCGCCGACAGTCTGCTGCTCGCAGGCGCGCACTACGGGGAGACCGACCCGGATGTCTACATGATGGGTGTGCTCAGAGCACTCGACAGTGCTGAAGGGAACATCAGCGCGTTCCCCGATGACGCCGCGGATGATTCCAGCGGCTCGCTCGACGAGTTCACGGTCGATGCTGATTCGGAGGAAGCATCGGGGGGCAAGAGCGAGGAGGACATCTCCAAGATCATCGAAGAGCACACGCTGTCCACCGACTCCGGTGATGGTGTGGCCTACGACGACCTCATCGGCCACTGCGCGACTCACAATATCAGCCGCGGGGAAGCAGAGCCCGTGCTCGACCGCCTGGTGGATGACGCGCGACTCTACGAGCACACCTTTGGTCGCTTCAAGCACATTGAGGCAAAGTGAGGGCACCATTTCAGCCCATGAGTACTTCTATCAGCGAACTGCTGCTGTCCACCGACTGGTGCCACATGTCTGGTAAGCGTGCTTGCTTCATCCGTTCTATCGACGGAGACTGGTTGCAGATACCTGACTGCTCGATAGATATCGAGATTCGTCGCCGCCTCACCCGTGAGGTTGTACGCGGCCACGAGGGTGATGATATCGTCGACGAAGGAGCAGAGAGCGCTGAGTACACTGTAAGAGGGGTACTAGACGACTCAACATATCTCAGAGTCATGGAAGTCTTCCGTTCCGGTCAGCCGTACTTCATCGAACCGTTCGCTGAGAAGGAGATCAAGGTTGCCATCTCACACATCAAGTTGAATGGAGAAACAGGTGAATTTGAACTCACTCTCATAGAAGATCGTGTCTGAGGATTTCCAATGTCCGCCATGGAAGAGGAACGCGACCTCATCTATGCCCTCAGGGCGCTCCAGGTGCTGCTTGGCTCAGGGGTGGGTCTGGAGGGGGCGATCCATCATATCGCACAGGGTGGATATGGTAGGTTCACCGATGACTGCAACGACATGATATCCAACATGGAGCGAGGCAGGAAGCTCGAGGAGGAGATTCAGAGATTAATCGGTTCCAGCAAGAGCGACAGATATCGCCGCCTGCTCAACTCGATGCGTACCAACGTCACCTCGAACACCGACCTGCTCGCCTCTCTCGACCAGCAGGCAGATCGTGAGGAGGAGGCGCGCTCGGACATACTGAAGCAATACGTGGAGAGTCTTCAGGGTCTTCCCGAAACCGCGCTGTCAATCGGCTTCCTCGTCCCGCTCATCCTCGGAATCGGGGCGATGGCTCCCTTCCTCATGGGCGACCTCGCAGGCGTGCCTGGTGTCTCGATCCCACCCGCGGACACGATGCTGAACCTGTTCCGAGGAGGCATGGTGCTCTCACTCGCCATCATGGGGATGATGGTCTGGTCAGCCCGCAACAAGGACCCGGGGGTGTGATACATGGCGTTCTCATTGTTCGGCATCCTCGATATGGTGACTGACAGCCTGCTGATGAGCCTGCTCGTGCCAATCACAATCCTCTGCGCCGGTGGCGGCCTGCCGTACGTCATCGAACGGAGACGCCGCCGCTCGATCGAGAAGGCGCTGCCTGAGGTGCTGGAGACCATCTCCACCACGCTCGGTGCAGGGCTCGGTCTGCAGCAGGCGTTCACAGACATGGCGCAGCATCGTACCGACTTGGTCGGCAAGTTGCTGCGCGACGCGATTGGCAAGAGCAAAGCGACCTCCTTCGATGCCTCTCTCTCCGACTTCGCCCTGCGCACACGCAGCCCGATGGTCCAGCGGGCGATGAACCTCCTCCAGACTGCCAACGCCAACGAGTCCCCCTTGCAACAGGTCACCTTCTCGATGAGCATCGAATACGACAGATTGCTGCGTCTGCAGGATAAGCGTCACAACGAGCTGATCGGCTCGGCGATGCTCATGCAGGTACTCATGTGCGTCTTGCTCCCTGCCGTCATCGGCATGATGTACGGCCTGTTCGCACCGGCCACATCAGGGATTCCGATGACCGACATCCACAATTCTGTGATGGCTTACTTCGGATTCTCCGCCGCATTCGGTGTGCTCGCTGGCGCGGTGATGATTGGTCGTCCGATGTCGTCTTCACTCTGGTGGGTAGCCCCTTGGGCGCTGCTCGGCCAATTCACCTATATGGCGACGTATCTCAGCGCTGGCCAGATGATGTGATGCAGAAGGGAGTGTGGAGCAGATGAGCAAGAGGGTGCTGGACAACTACGGGAGGGTGTCCATTTACTTGGAGCAGGGACATCCCAGTCCAGTCTACCACGTCGATGGTCAGGTGCCTGCCAACCCCTACGGCTCATTGATGCCCTTACTGGAGGATGACTCACTCGAGGAGGTGATGTACAACGGAGGCCAACAGTGCGTGAAGGTCGCCCACCGTGAGTGGGGAATCTGTCGCACCAACATCTGGATTGACGATGAAGAAGGTCTGCAGATCGCCAAGAACATCGCCGCGTTCACCAACGTTCCGTTGGGTGACGGCCCGGGAATGGTCCCTCTGTTCGACGGTCGCCTGCCGGATGGCAGCCGAGTGTCAGGGCTCATTCCGCCGGTCTCCCCAGACGGGCCGACGCTCACCATCCGCAAGTTCCGCGAGGACCCGATCACGATCATCGACCTCATACA
>CALCOR010000179.1 GCA_937897085.1 uncultured euryarchaeote
GCTGAGGTCCTGCACCACCGGTGGCACCCACTCCTTCCAGGTGTGGCCCCTGTCCTCGGACCAGGTCGGATATTCGCCACCGAAGTTGAGTATCCATCCCCATTCGGTGGCCGCCAGGTAATGCTCGCAGCAGTTCCCTCCTTCGGCGTTGGTGAACACCGCCCACGATGCGTTGCCCCACAGAGTTCGGTTGACCCATGTCTCTGCGGATGCGGCCCAATCTCCGGTGCTCGTGTTGTCCAGCGGGTCGGCGACGTCGAAGTTCTTCGGTAGTTGATGGGTGACCGGGTCATCGATGTACGCCATGCCGACATCCCACGGTGGTGCGGGTTGCTCTGGCGTTGAATCTTCACCGAAGCAGCCGGCGAACAGCTGTGTCAGAACGACCAGTCCGATGAGCATCGTTCGGAACACATGGCGCTGTGACATCTGATTCTGGCTCGCATGCCGGGTACTTTGGCCTATCGGGGCGCTCAGCGCCCCGCACACGAGGGGGTTCTGGGAGTGCCAGCGATTATCAATCGGAAGAAATGTCGGGTGTTGATGGGAGCCCGCCGCCAGAGCCTGACCCTCGCTGGTTTGTTCCTGCTTTCGCTGTTCGCAGCGCTCGCTCCGCCGAGCGCCGCTCACGCAGTCGAGGCACCCGAATCCGAGCACGAGCACGTGGTCATCAGCGAGTTTCTGGTGAGTTCATCAAGCGAGGATTACAACGGCACCGATTGGAACGGCGACGGCTACTACGGATCGGATGGAGACCAGTTCATCGAGCTCTACAACCCGACTCCGAACGAGGCGAACATATCCGGCTGGTGGCTGGATGACGACCCTGACGGCGGCTCGCCGCGCTGCCAGATCGGCTGGGGCACGCTGCTCCAGCCCGGCGAGAGGATGGCGTTCTACCGCGCCAAGACCGGGATTGAACTCGATTACTTTGACGGCGATGTCATCCGGCTCGAGGACTCGTGGGGCGACCTCGTCGACTCCGCCTCGTTCCCGGCTGAACACTCGTACTGGGACACCTCGTATGGACGGGACAGCGTAGGCAATTGGGTGCACATCGGCTCACCCACACCCGGCTCCCCCAACGACGGAACCTACGTCGGCCCGAACCACCTGCAGGGCTCCTGCTACACAGTGCGCGACCACATCCACGAAGGCCAGTACATCCTCAAGGGCAGGGTGGTCACCATGAACTCGGAGGATGCGGTGCTCGACAGGGGTAATGTGTTCGTCAAGGATGGCGTCATCCAAGCGGTCTGGGAGGACGGACAACCCCCAGGGGCGGACGTCTGGAGTGTGCCGGAGATCGACAGCGGCGGGACGATCTATCCGGGACTCATCGACATGCACAATCACATCCACTACAACATGCTGCCATTGTGGGATTACGAACTGCAGGGTGGTTTCTACACCAACCGCTACCAGTGGAAGAACAACGCGGGCTACAAGCCGTCGGTCACCTGGCCGAAGAGCCTCATCCAGAGCGGCCCCTACTGGAATCTTGAGGAATCGTCGGTCAAGTATGCCGAGATGAAGGAGATCACCGGAGGCACGACCGCCGTGCAAGGTGGTCCATCTAACGACGACGAGGCATTCTCCTGGATTCTCGCGCGCAACATCGAGTACTACAACTTCGGGCGCGACGAGATGCACACCAAGGTGACTGAACTCGAAGATGAGTACATCGGCGCGCACATCACGAATGGAAATGCGAGCGGTGAACTGGATGGCTGGTTCCTGCATCTTTCCGAGGGCACGGATGCCTCTTCACTCGACGAGTTCCGCATCCTGCAGGAAGGTGGATTGCTGGTAGGGGAGACGATCATCATCCACGGAGTTCCGCTGCGCGAGGCTGAGTTCGCAGCGATGGCCGCGGTCGGCTCGTCATTGGTATGGTCGCCGACCTCGAACATGCTACTCTACGGAGATACAGCCCGTGTCGACCTCGCCCGCGCCGCCGGAGTGAACATCGCACTCGCCCCGGACTGGTCTCCGTCAGGAACCAAGAGTCCGTTGCACGAACTCAAGACCGCCGACTGGTGGAACAAGAACAAACTGAATGGTGTGTTCAGCGACTACGAACTGGTGCAGATGGTCACCAGCAACGCTGCCGACGCGATGAACTGGGAGGCGCACGCCGGCCGCATCGGTGTGGGCAAGGCGGCCGATATGGTGGTCATCGACTCGTTCGCCGATGACCCGTACCGTAACCTCATCCAGGCGATCGACCCGGATGTGCGGCTCACCATAGTCGGCGGGCTGCCGCTGTTCGGTGATGTCGACCTGATGACCCTGCTCAAGGGTGATGACATGGAGATCGTGCAGGGTGAGGGATTCCAGAAGGCCTTGGATATCACCTTCTCCGGAGTGCCGCTAGGGCAGGACTCGTGGGCGACGATTGAGTCGTCGCTCACCACCGCGCTGCACTTCTCTCCCGATGAGATGTACGAAGTGTGGTCCGAGGCCTCCAACCACGAGTCAGTGGATTCGTTCGCCGCCTGGTTCGCCCAGCAGTATCCGGGACTCGACTCAATCGAACTCGACCCGATCTTCACCTATGGCGATGAGCGCTATTTCTCCGTGCTGAACTCGTCTGCGTCGTTCAATTCGCAGGGCAGAATCTCCATCTACGACGACTATTACAATCTCACCTTCGACGCCGACGGCAACCGTTCCACCGGATGGGTGGCTCCTCCGCCCGTAGATCCCCCCGATGATCCACCGGACGAACCCGACCAGCCTGATGATACGGACACCACCTCGAACACCACTGATGACGGTCCCGTCACGACAGAAGAAGAGGAGTCTTCAGCAGGAGGTCTCTTGGACATCTCCTCACCGCTCTACTGGATGGCGATGTTGTTCACCCTGATGATCCTCGGCGGCTCGGTGTTCGTCATGTTCCGCTTCACGCGCAATGGTGGCCAACCA
>CALCOR010000180.1 GCA_937897085.1 uncultured euryarchaeote
CTGGTACCAGGGATGGAAGCGGCTGGAAGCGGTCGAATCGTGAACATCATCTCGACCTCAGTGCGCGAACCAATCGACAACATCGGGCTCTCGAACACGCTGCGTGGAGCGATGGCCTCGTGGGCCAAGTCGCTGTCGCGAGAACTACCCCCCTGTGTGACCATCAACAACATCATGCCCGGGTTCACCGACACTGACCGGCTCGGCTCGCTGGCCGCATCAATCTCGGAACGCACAGGCAAACCCGTCAATGACGTTCGTGACGATTGGATGAGCGGGGTGCCCATCCAGAGGCTCATCGGTCCACTGGAGACCGCTGCTGCGGTCACCTGGCTCTGTCTGCCGAGCAGTGGTGCTGTTCGAGGCGTCAGTCTAGCAGTCGATGGCGGGAGAATGCGTTCAATCTGAATGGGGCCCGCTATGCGGTTTGACGTCTTCTTCTCGATTACCCAGACGCCGGACACCTCCGGCTACACTCCTTCTGAGAGAGAAATGCTAGCCAGCTTCTTCGATCAAGTAGAGATTGCCGACGAACTAGGGTTCGGTGTCGGCTGGGTCGCGCAGGCGCACCTCTCTACCGAGATCCAGAAGCGCAACCGCAAGCCAGTAGTCCCCCACTTCCCCGGTGAGGTCGGGCTGTGCACCGATTTCTTCCAGATTGCGCAGAAGATGTTCGCGCGCACCGAGCGAATGGAGGTCGGCAGCGCAGTGATGTCCATCCTAGGCTCCGGCGGGCCGATCGCCCAAGCCGAGCGCGTCGGGGCTTTCCTCTCCTTGCACGGCCTCGACCCAGATGAGTCCCGCCGTCTGCACGTCGGGTTCTCAGCCGGCCGCTTCGAGTTCATGGCGCGCCCCTACGGGGTAGTCCCGAGGGACGCGGTCGAGGAGGCGGCATGGCCCGCCCTGCGAGGTCAGGTCTTCGCCGAGGCCAGCGAGATTTTCCTCAGGCTTCTGAACGGCGAGGCCGTCTCGTCGGACATGATACGGCCCACGGTCCTGACCCGGTCCAACTTCCGCTCGGACGAGGATTGGGGGAAGGTGCAGCAGGCCGCCGTCGAATGCCGAGGCCTCGAGGGGGTGCCGGACGAAGTGCCAATGGGGCGGAGGTATTCGTTTGAGGAGATCAAGACTATCCCCCAGGAGTGGCGCCGAGAGTTGCTGAACCTGGTTCTGGGCAGCCACGACCAGAAGCTGCAGGCCGAGGTGAACAAACTGAGACCGGTCCAAGTGTTCAACCTCAGCATCACGCCGCCCCACATCATCGAAGATACCCATGACAGGTTCACAGAGCACTACCACCCTGACGGTGGCCCATGGGAGCGCAGCATGATGCCGCGCACTATCATGGTCTTCGTCAACGACGAAGAGGGGCTGACGCCCGACGAGCAGAGCGCTGCAGCGATGGAGGAGGCGAAAGCTGCGCTTTCGACCTATTGGAACGCATTGGAGGGTACGATTGATCCGTCCAAGGTCGAGCGGGCGACGGACAATGCGGTGGTCGGAAACGTCAATCGGGTCAGCGAGCAGATCATCGAGAGATTCCATCCCGACGACCGCCTGATGTGCTGGTTCGACTTCTTCAACCACGACAGCGAACGAGTCAAGAGGAACATGACGGCATTCATGACCAAGGTCGCACCGCGGGTCAACGGGGGCGATTC
>CALCOR010000181.1 GCA_937897085.1 uncultured euryarchaeote
CGTCTCCTCGACTACGTTCCCCATCGCGTGTGCTCCGGCAGCCGCGAATCCGGTGCCGAGCCATTCCATCAGGTCGTCGCCACTCGCATCATCACCGCTGATGATGATCACCCGGTCTGCGCGGCCGGTGGATATCCAGTCCTCGGCGATAGCGAAGGCGGCAGGTGTTGAGGCGCACGCGTTGTTGATCGCCGTGTTCGGTCCGCGCGCACCGATCCACTGGGCAAATTGCCCGTGGCCCATCACCAGCACCTGGAGCAGGAAGCGGCGGTCGAACACTCCGGATTCATCAGCCGCGTCATTGGCTGCATTACGCATCGCCTCCGCAATGCCGGGGAACGCCGAGGCAAACACGACACCGGTCCGGTCACGAATCGTGTCGGGCAGATTCCAGCCGCGCACCAGCCGCTTGCCCTTCTTGCTCACCTGTTCATTCGGCACGAGGGGAAGGCCGGCATCTCGTAGCGCTTCGAGTCCGGCTGCGAACGCCAGCTTCGTGCTGACATCCATCGCCGCCACGATCTTTGCATCGATGCCGTACTGCTCGGCGAGGTCGAAGTATCCCCCCCTGCCAGCCAGTTGCGGAATCGTCTCGAAACTCTCGCACGGAATCAGTTCCGCGCTGCCATCGGGATGCTTGACGATGCGGACGAGATTCTTGTCCAGCATCCTCTGCTTGATGTCATCCGGAAGTTCACTGATGAAGTTCTCACCGTTGATGATGCGCTCGAGCGCGTCGGGAGCGAACACCTCCTCCATGCCCGGCAACCCCAGGCTCACGCCGGTGACCACGTACGGGTCCGCCCTGCGCCCCTCCAGCGCGTCCGCTTGGGTCATCGCAGCGCCTGCCCCCCCACCCACAACGACCGAGTATCCGGCCGGCGGTGAGGTGACCCAAGCGACCAGCGAGGGGAGCGTGGTGAGCGTGCTGGCGTTAGCCGGACCGCTCACCTGCGCTTCTACCGCAATGCGGTCCAGCAACGCCTGCAGCGAATCGCCCATCAGTCCGAGCGCGGCGAGTTCCAGTTCGCCGCGCACCAGACGAGTGGGGTAGCCGCACGCATCCGAGACCCGCTCGGCGAGATACCCCTCGATGTCCGGCTCGGTGCGCGTGGGGGTGCTGGGGGGAGTCGGGCTAGCGGGGGCGCTGTCCGGCAGCGGGCGGGAACGGGGGCGTGGTTCGCCGCTATCGGCCGCGCCAGCGACAGGTGCACCGCGCCACAGTTCGAGCGGCCCGGCGCGGAATCCCTCGGTGAGCATGTCTGAATCGAATTGTGGCACGGTCGGTGTGCGTCCTGCCAGCGCGCATATGGCCAGCGCGTCGTGGAAGGTGGCAATGCCACCCATCTTCGGGTGGTTGGTCCCGCTCACGATGCGGTCCTTGTCCGCCAGCACCTGCTCCGCGAACAGGGACAGCGCTCTCTTGGGACCCACTTCCAGGAACAGTCGTCCGCCCGCCTCGTGCATCGTCTCCATCTGGCGGGTCCATTCTACAGGCGACGACATCTGCGGAGCCAGCTGAGCGAGGATCGAGTCGTGAGCGGTTTGGCCGGGAATCAGCGAGTTAGGGTAGAAGTGGCCGTCGTAGTTGGCGGTGATCGGAATCTTCGGCAGTGATATCTCCAACCCTTCCAAGAAGCTCCGGAGAGGTCCGTTGGCGGGAGCGACGATGCGCGAGTGGAACGCGTGACTGGTCTGCAGCACCACGCACTGGATACCCTTCTGGGCAAAGTCAGCGAGCACGGCATTCATCGGTTCGGTCTCACCGGCGATGACCGTCATCGAGGGGGAGTTCTTGTTCGCCGCAATCACATAGCCATCCGAGGATTCGATGACCTCGAGCACGGTGTCGTAGGGTGCGGAGATGCTCGCCATCAGGCCGCGATCAGGAACTTCGACGCTTCCCATCTCGGTGCCGCGAGCGGCCGCTGCTCTGAGCGCGTCGTGGAATCTGAGTATCCCTGAGACCATCAGCGCGGCGTATTCTCCCAGTGAATGTCCAGCGACCATGTCGGGCTCGATTCCATGCTCCTTCAGCAGTCGATGGATGGCGAGATCAGCGGTCAGCATCGCCGGCTGAGTAAATTCTGTCTGCTTCAGCTTCTCTTCAGCGAGTGCCGCATCCTTCTCTGACAGTCCCTCTCTGAGGACGAAATCCGAGAGCCGTTCACCTCCGAGGATGTCGACCATGGTGCGATCGGCCTCGATCCAGGTGTCACCTATGACCTCGTATCTCCTCGACAGGTCGAGTGTCATGCCGACATATTGGCTGCCCTGGCCAGGGAACATCTGCACCAGTCCCGCCTCACGGGGCAACGGCGGGGCATCGGTCACGTGCACCATCTGCTTGGAGAGGAAGTCCCACTTCTCCCGGTCCTCCAGGTTGTCGAGCAACAGGTCAAGCCTCTTCTCCAACTGAGCCCACGTCGACGCCACCACCGCACACCTGACGCCTTCCGGGCTGTAGTCCGAGGAGAGCGCGGCCAGCGCGGCGGACAGGCGCCTCCCCGTGGGATGATTGTCGAAGGTCGGTCCAGCCGGAGCGAATAGGGCGGCCTTGCAGAGAGCAATCTCACCGGTGAGCGCCGGCAGGTCGACCGCGTTGAGCAGAAGCACCCCACCTTCGACGGCTTTCAGTTCGTCCCAAGTCAGCGACGGCGTCGCGCTCTGGTCGAGCACGCTGGGTGCAGTCGGTGTGGTGAGGGGCGCATCAGCAGCGATCGTCGCTTCCCCGAGCCAGCGGGACCGACGGGCCTCCCACTGCCTGGCGAGTTCGAGATGGTACTCCGGGTCGTACTGCTCGATCGAACAATGGAAGTTGGTGCCTCCGAAGCCGAACGAGGATATCCCGGCTCGGCGCGGCAGGCCAGATGAGGGTGGAGGCCATTCGGCCGGCGCGGTCGGTACATAGAACGGGATGGCATCCCAGTCGACCGAGGTATTCGGCTGCTCGAATCCGGCTGATGGTGGAATCGTTCGGTGGTGCAGCGCCAGCACAGCCTTCAGTAGCCCAGCAATTCCCGCCGCCGCCTTCAGGTGGCCTATCTGGCTCTTGATCGAGCCGACCGCCACGCGGCTGCCGGCGTCAATGGAACCGAACACCTCCGAGAGCGTGTTCAACTCGGTGGCGTCGCCAACGCGGGTGCTGGTCCCGTGAGCCTCGATGAGTTCGACGGTGCCGGGCTCATGAGCCGCCTGCTGCTGCGCTCGCAGCACCGCTTGACGCTGCCCGCGCACGCTGGGGGCGGTGATTCCCTTTCCCCGCCCGTCAGATGATGCACCGATGCCGCGGATCACCGAGTAGATACGGTCGCCATCGGCGATCGCATCGCTCAGGCGCTTGAGCACGACGCAGCCGGCTCCTTCGCCCATCACGAAGCCGTCCGCTCGCACGTCGAATGGGGTCGAATGGGAAGGTGAGAGCGCTCCGATGGCGCTGAACTTGGCGTAAGTCGCCGGGTCCATCGTGCGGTCCGACGCCCCGGCGAGCATCAGATCGACCTGACGAGACTGCAGCAGGTGACAGGCGTCCATCAGGGCGGCGAAGGTCGTGGCACAGGCGGCGTCGGTGCTGTAATTCGGCCCCTGCAGGTCGAGCAGGTTGGCCACTCTTCCAGCAACCACGTTTGCCAACTCGCCGGGCATCGTGTCCTCGTCGATCTTCGGTGTTCCCTCGGCGATCGCCTGCTTGAACGACTCGCTGCCCGACTCCGGCATCCCAGCCTCGACCGCCTTGCGAGCGATCTGGTCGGCCCACACCCTGAGGTTCGACAGGTTGCGGTTCTCTCCTCCGAGGGCATTGGCGAACACGACCCCGGTGCGCGCATTCGGCAGCTGCTTGTCGCCCTCGCCATCTCCGTACTCGGCGTCGGCCAATGAATCCGCAGCGACGGAAACCGCCCACAATTGGCATTCGTCAATCTGAGCCAGAGTCCCTGGCGGCTGCTTCCAGCGGCGCCAGTCGAACTCGAAGCCGTCGACGAACGCACCGATCTTCGAGTAGGTCTTGTTCTGCCCGACCGCCCCGGGACCGCCCTCGACCCAGAAGTCATCCATCTCCCAGCGGTCAGCAGGGATTTCACGGAATGACACATGCGCCTCCAGAACGTTGCTCCAGAATGTGGCTACATCGCCGGCGTCGGGCAGCAGCGCCGCCATGCCGACGATGGCCACCGGCTCGAACGGGTCCTGCGGCGCCTCGTCGATTTCCATCGGCCTCACCCTCGGTCTGAGATGCTCTCTGGGACCATGATCGTCGAGTATCCAGCATCCACGTGTATCACCTGTCCCGTGACGCCAGCAGCGAGCGGAGAGGCCAGCCATAGCGCACAGCCTGCGACATCCTCCTGCGTCACATTGCGCCGCAGGGGCGAGTTGCGCTCCACATGTTCCAGAATGTCGTCGAATCCAGGGATCCCAGAAGCAGCAAGGGTCGGGATGGGACCGCTCGAGATAGCGTTGATGCGATGTCCTTCGGGACCTAGATGGTTAGCCAGTTCCCTGGTCCACGCCTCGAGGGCGGCCTTGGCGATGCTCATCACGCCATAATTCGGCACCCAACGAGTGGAGGCGGCGTAGGTCAGGCAGATAGTCGATGAATTGGGATTCAGGTGCGGGAGAGCGTGGCGCAGCAGCCGTTGCAGCGAATGGGCGGAGACGGTCATGGCGGTGGAGATGGGGTCGTTCTCAGCGAACAGGATGGGGCGGTCGAAGCACTCAGCGGGCGCGAACCCGATGGCGTGGATGACGATGTCCGCCTTGGCTCCAGCATCCTCTCGCTGCCATTCGGTGAAGAACTCCGCAGTCGCTTCATCGCTGGCGACGTCAACAGGGTGGAATCCGATGATCTCCGGCAACTTCTCCTGCAACTGGAACACGCGGCTCCTGAACCGCTTCTGGTAACCGAGCACGAGGTTGCATCCGGCCTGTGCAAGTTGGGTGCAAATCGCCCAAGCGATGCTCTCCTCGGAGGCGACTCCGAACACCAGTGCAGTCTTTCCTTCAAGTTCCAACATGAAACCACCAGTACTGTCCTACAGCGCGGCTGGCGCGCCCACAGCCCTTCAAGACCTTTGCCTGCTGTGTGGGGAACAAGGAGAATCTGCGATTCTCCGCCCACCCGCACGTGAGGGCACGAGGGGGTCAATTCGCATAGAGGGATTCTGGAAGATCCTGATGCGTTCGATGAAGCAGCTCTTCTGCATCCTCTCCCGCCTCGATGAGCGCCGTCGCCAGCGCCTGGGTGCGCTTGGGCACCGTCTTCGGACCGAGAACTGCTCCTGGACGCCGGGGGTCGTCCATGTAATCGGTCTCCATCAGGAATCCTGTCTCGTTGCTCGCGACGGTGTCGACGATGGTCTGCACACACCCTTTCCCGACCAGAACGGAGGGAATCATCCCGTGAGTGAACGCGGCACTCACGTCCGCCTGTGCATGGTGATGGATCGCATCGTTGCGGAACATGCCGGCTGCATCGCACATCTGGGCGACGTCTGAGTAGGTGGGCTCACCGTCTCCCTCGAGGTGCAGTTGCACAGGGACGCCCGCCTTTGAGCACATCGAGAGCACCTCCAAGAACAGGTCATTCGCCGCGCTCCAGATGACCTCATCGACCTCCCAATGGGGTCGTCCGACCTCGCCCACGCCGACCGCATCTCCTTCCTCACAATGGGTTATCGCGAGTTCGACCGCCTCCAAGTGCAATTCACTCGCCCTCTCAATATCGAGGTCGTCGATCTGATGCGCCCAAACCGCCGGGTGCGGACCGAGTACGACACGCACGTGAAGTCCGATTTCACGGCGTACGGTTTCTGCCATGTCGAGAGTGTCAGAGTAGGCGGCACGGTAACCTGCGATGTCCTGAGGAGGGAGTGCTCCCGGTTTGTGCACCAGCACGAGGTGGGTCCCCCCAGCACGTTGGAAATCGAGCGCGGCGGCGGTGAACCGATTATCTCTGTCGAGATGGAAGTGATTGTCGAGTACAGGCCCTTCCCAGCGGCCGTTCACGATGGACACGTAGCCACCTCACGAATCCTTGAGGTCCAAGGGCTCCCCCTGAGCCTCGTCGTCACCTTCCGCCTCAGGATCTTCGACATTTCTCACGAGCACCTCCACGAACAGTCGTTCGGCATCGAAGCGCGTACCCCAGTGCGAGGCCGCCAGACTGACCATGTTCTCTGAGCGCGCACCGAGTGCCACCCCCCCGCCGTTGCTGAAGAACAGCAACTCCATGTCGTGATGCTCATCGATGATCCGGACGCATTCCAGCCGCTCGTCCACCTTCGCTTCGGGCACGAACTCCTGGATGCGATCAGTGCGCAGCGGCTGGCCGTAATCGAACGAGACGACGAGCGGGCCACGCTCCGTGCTCAGGCCCGAATCTGATTGACCCAATCTGAGCAACAGTTCCTTGGCGGCGGCTCGAGAGACCTCCGGGTGCGAGGTTCCGTGTACGACGAGCCGGCCTTCCTCATCGATGAGCAGGGTCGCTCGCGGTGACTTGAGCGCCAAGATGACCGACTTCCCGGACTTCTTCGCTCCGAGTTGCGATACGACTTCGTCGCCATCGATCGGCTTCGAGGCTGTGTAGCGCACCAGCCTGTTGACGACGCGGACGTTCACCGCTTGCCTGCGTGCCATCAATCATCCTCCGCGCTCAATGCTTCGACGTGCTCTGGTTCAGGCTCCTCCTTGAGGATTGCGAGCAAGTCGCTCGTCCAAGCG
Source organism: uncultured euryarchaeote (assembly GCA_937897085.1). Classification (GTDB taxonomy): domain Archaea; phylum Thermoplasmatota; class Poseidoniia; order Poseidoniales; family Thalassarchaeaceae; genus JAKUTA01. The sequence continues at coordinate 6,724 of CALCOR010000181.1, forward strand.
CCAGCAAGCGGGACAATCAGGACCGGCGAACTGATGCCCGAATCCCGAAGTGATGCCAAGGAACCGCGCAATCTTGCGGCCAGACGCAGATCGCGTTGACGCCGCAGATGGGGGTTATACATCATCTCCGAGCGCCGCCACCAAGCGGTGGAGAGGGCAGCGGCGTAGGACAACTGGTCCGCCTCATCCGCAGCTACTCCTTTCGGCGAAGAAGATTCCTTCAGCGCCTCCTTCAGTGCCCTTCGCCAACTCCTGCGCGCGAACAGTTGACCAACTATCCTCGATAGTCGAGCCGCTTCATCCCCACACCCCTTGAGATATTCGACCCACTCTTCATCACCAGTGTCAGGCTCGACGAAGTAGTAGGGCAACTCACCTTTCTCGGCCAGGTGGAACAGACGGCGTGGCTCGGGATCGGGGAAGCGCCCCGCCTTGACCAGGTCGAGTTGCAGCATTCGCTCGAGCATGCGAGCGAAATCACCCCCGCCCTCGATAGCCAACCGTGCCAAAGCGCCTCGGCTGCGCATCTCCATCGCATCCTCTTCATCCCAAGCCTCGATTTCCTCATCAGTCAGCAGGAATGCCGCTCCGTCCCAGTCATCACGCGGGCGCAGCGCCCGAGGGAGAATGACGGTGGCTACAGTCCCCCATAAACGGATGATGCCGCCGTCAGGGTCGTTCCAGTCGCTCCAAGTCCACTCGTGCACTTTGGCACCTCCGGCTCAGCGAAGCGCGTCCGCATTCTGGTCGAGGTCACGGGTGATGTTCTTCTGGTGGCTCTCCAAGGTCCCACCTCCGATTTCCAGAAGTTTAGCGTCCCTCCACAACCTCTCCACGACATACTCTCCGACATACCCGTAGCCACCCATCACCTGCATGGCCCGGTCTGCGATGTTCTTGGCCAGCGGCGCTGCGATCAACTTGACCCCATCGGAATCCAAGCGGTTGTCGGCGCTGTCGAGGTCGATCTTGCGAGCGGTGTCGTAGACGTAGGACTGCATCGCTCGCCACTCTGCATACGAGTCACCGATGTATCTCTGGATCTGGCCGAAGTCGCGGATCTGGCTTCCAAACGCCTCCCGCTCGCTGGCGTAGCGATTCATCTCTACCATACAACGCCGGGCGATGCCGAGGCTCTGGGCAGCCAGCGTCAAGCGTTCGAGTTCGAGGTTGCGCATCATGTGCAGCATCGATGATCCCGGCTCGCCCACCAGAGAGGACGCAGGTACGCGGCAGTCGTCGTACACCAACTCCGCGGTGTTCGATGCGCGCATGCCTGTCTTGTCCATGATCTTCTGACCGACCGAGAATCCGGAGTGTTCCCGCTCCACGAGGAAAGTCGAGATCTCCGTCCTTCCCCGCTCGTCAGTCCCGGTGCAGGCATAGGTCCAGACGACATCGCATGGGGTCCCTTCCTCATCGATACAACCGTTGGTAATCCACATCTTGCGGCCGTTGATGACCCAGTGATCACCATCCTTGACAGCTGAGGTGGACATGCCCAGGACATCCGTGCCGATATCGGGTTCCGACATCGCCATCGCCCCGATCCATTCCCCGCTGCACACCTTGGGCAGCACTCGCTGCTTCTGCTCCTGTGAGCCGTTTCGGGCGAGGTTGTTGGCGAACAGCATGCTGTGGGCGAGATATGCGAGACATAATCCAGGGTCGGAGTACGACAACTCCTCGTTGACGATGGCAGCCGCAACCGCATCCATCCCGGCTCCGCCGTACTCCTCTGGCACGGTGATGCCAAGCAGTCCGAGGTCGCCGAGTTTGCGGAACAGATCGAGGTTGAACTTCTCTTCTCGGTCATGCTCGAGCGCTTGCGGCTCGACTTCGGCGGAGACGAAATCACGCACCATCTGGCGCAGCATGGCGTGCTCCTCAGTGGGGTTGGCGAGGTCGAGTTCGCGCCAACCTTCCACGCTCATGCCTCCTGTTCGGGCCTCTGCCCGTAATGTGCACCTGACCCGCTGGGTCAATGATTCTCCCGCACCCAATCGCGCAGCTGATTGATGTCCCAGCCTTGATCGAAGTAGCCCTGAATGGTCGCCTCGTCCCAGAACGAGAACTCATCGAGCGCTTGTTGCATCTCCAGGCTCTGACTCGGTGGACCGCTGACTGGAGGACCACCGCCACCATATCCGGGTGGAGTGGAAGACCCGGTATCCTCGTATCCAACCGCCTCGCGGCCTTGGTAGCCGGGCGGACCGCGGCTGATCGGCTCTACGGCTTCACCTGGAGGCAGGTAATCCTCATCTTCTAGGAAGAAATCGTCTTCTTCCTCGCGGCGCCGTCCAAGCACCATCAGCACGACCACGACCAGCGCGATGAGGATGAGCACACCGGCGGCTATCCCCCCAATCACCCACAAGTCCATGCCCTCTGCGCCGCTGCTGCCAGCAGCGCGGACGTGGAACTGTTCTGACTCACTGAGCAGGTTGCCGTCGGAGTCGTAAATCGCGAAGATGACGCCGTTGAGCGGTTGCGGGAACGGGTCGACAGGCACGCGGCAGAGGTCCTGCATATTCGGCTGCCAGGTGATTCCGCAGTCATGGGTGAAGTTGCCTTGCTGACTGCCGTTGATGACGATGAACACCTCGAGCGACAACTCGCCGGCCTCAGTACCCACGTTGGTCACCTGCAACAGGATATCGAATGCAGACATTGCCTCAGGCTGTCCGGTCGAGATATCGACTCGATCAATGCGGAACTCCGCCTGCTTGAACACAAGATTGTATTGCCCACCCTCCAGCGCGACTCCGAACGTCCCGCCGGTCACCGGGTTCACATTGTTGCCCGCCGAATCCTCGCCGGTCACCCAGAAACGGATGTCCACGCCGGCAAGTTCCTTGGGCAGGTTGTGTCCCTCCCACAGATCCACGCACTGCATATTCACCTTGTTCGATTGAAGGTCGATGTTAGCTGTGCGGGTCTGCCACGGTTCGGGGAAGGTCGTACGATATGACGACCAGTTGAAGTTGTCCTGGAAGAACATCCAGTTGATGGACATGGAGTTGCTGTTGAGCCTCTGCAACTCGTCTACGGTGAATTCGATGTTCACGCAACTGATCGACGAGGATGGCAACAGATCCTCGATCAGTTCGCCGGTGACACCCGAGCGCATCTGCCAAGAACCCCAGATGACCGAGGGGGCGTCGTCGTCTACCTTGGCGTAGAAGGTGCGGTCCACCTCGGGAGAGAAGTCTGTGGCACCTTCGGGGATGTCGTCAAGGGAGAACACGTAGCGGTACTCGTTGGTGGCCAGTGCGGCCGGGATGAGCAACTCGAATGTGCCGTTCTCGAACTGGTACTCCTCGGTAATTGGGCTGGACGCCACATAACCGAGGCTGGACTCGCCTCCGGGGTAGATCGGTGTGCGGGTGACCACGAGAGTCATGGGAATCTGTGGCTTGACATCGATGCCCGCTTCCAGAGCGTCCTTGAAGCGGTAGGAGCCTCTGAGCAGCAGCAGGTCACCGGGCCTGGTGTAGCCACCGTCTTGGGCGCCGATCGAGGACGTGATGAATCCAGAGGTGTCCTCGAGCGAGAATGAGGCCAAGTCGAACTTCATCCCGCTTGAGTAGATCCAACGCTGCTTGTAGCGGCTGGCCGACAACTTGCTCTCTTGGTTATCTGGATCGAGGTCCCTCATGTAGACATCCGGCTCAACCACGCCACCGACTGTCGGCACGCTCCAGTGGAGGCGAATCGGCATGTTGAGTTGGAATTCGGTCTCGAACGGGTCGATGAGCACGGTTCCGTCGGCCTTGGTCAACCGCGTGCCCACACCGTCGTTGGTGACGTTGAGGATGTCCACCCACAGACTGTCGGTCCACGCGGTGCCGTTGCGTGGTGAGAACCAAAGCACCATGTCGTTGGTGACGTACGGGTTCAGGTCGATCTTGATGTAGTCAAGATCACGCCAGCCGTTGTCGTCCTTGCCATCGACGAGCAGGTGGTAGACGTTGCCCGCGTACATCGACTTGTTGAACTCAGTGAGCGGGTTGTCATATGCATCCGAGATGTGCAGTGAGTAAACACCCGGAGCACGTGAATCGAGGCCGATGTAGGTGATCAGGTCGTTGGCGAACCCGGCTGCGCCGCCGTTGATGGTACCGGTTACCGACAAATCACCATTGGTTGAATTTAGAGTGAGCGTTGTTAGCCCGGTAATGTCATTAAGAACGAAACTCCCGGCCGTAACCGATGTACTCTGCAACTCTAAACTTGCGGTGCCGGAATTAGCACCAG
>CALCOR010000182.1 GCA_937897085.1 uncultured euryarchaeote
GAGGGTCGCAGGAGGGTGGCGTCGGTGACTTCGTCGATGCCGCGCACCTTGCTGATGAACTCGAGGAAGACTCCCGGCGGGGTCCCATTCCCTCGGCGCCATTCTGGAGTTTCCCTAGCACTGGTTCCGCGGGGCATCTCGGAACCTCCCAGCCGCGGGTCAGCGGCGGCCAGCGTGGTCGCATCGATGAGCAGTTTGTCGTGAACGTTCTCCCAAGGAGCCGCGCTCTCCAGCGTGTCGGCGACCATCCCTTCGAGCACGACGAGGTCTTCGGCGGGATCGACGCGCGCATGGAGCACGTCGAGCAAATCCCCCATGCTGTGAACTGGATGGTCGGCATCGACCGCCACTGCGACCTTGGTGAACATCATCTGGCCAGCACCGAGAAGCCCCAGACAGGTCTTCCGGGCCTGCCTTGGATACCGTTGCTTCGATGCGATGATCGCCAGATTGTGGAAGCCAGTCTCCAGTGGAACGTGCAGGTCGACGACGTCGCGATGCTGGAAGCGCAGTACTGGCAGGAACGCGGCTCCGATCGCCTCACCGATGAATCCGTCTTCCATCGGTGGCAGCCCGACGATGGTCATTGGAATCACTGGGTCAGAGCGATGTGTAATCGCCGTCACGTGCATCACAGGATACTCTCCCGGAAGGCTGTAGATGCCGAAGTGATCACCGAACGGTCCCTCCGTATTGGTCTCACCAGGGATGGCATAACCCTCGATCACGACATCTGCTTCAGCCGGCACCCACAGGTCTTGAGTGCGCGCCCTGACTAACGGAAGGCGACTGTCGGAGAGGAAACTCGCAAACATGTATTCGGAGAGGTTGTCCGGAAGGGGAGATACAGCGCTGAACACCAGTTCAGGTGGTCCCCCAAGGCAGATGGCGATAGGGATGTGTGCTTCCCCAGACTGCGCGCTCGCGTGCGCGTGGTCGGCCCCGTGCTTGTGCATCTGCCAGTGCAGCCCACATTCTGTAGGCCCGTACACCTGCGCCCGGTAGCACCCCATGTTGTGTTCTCCAGTGGATGGATCACGGGTGATTACCAACGGCAGCGTCATCGTCTGGCCACCGTCCAGCGGCCACGTCCTGGGAATGGGAAGTCGCGTCAGATCCGGGTTCTCGACGACGACCTGCTGACAAGCCCCCTTCTTCACTTTCTTCGGAGCCATGCGCAGGGCCTGACGCGCCAGTGGGATTCCCTTCCACGGCTTTCCCGCGATTGCCCCCACATCCGGCTTCATCAGACCGACCAGCCGTTCGCCGATATCGCTCACCCGCTCGCATCCGAGCACCCGTTGCACCCGCTCCGGTGTCCCGAACAGGTTCATCGCCAGAGGGAACTCGCTGATTGTCCCGTCCGGGAGTCGTGGTTTCTCGAACAATACTGCTGGACCACCAGATTTCACCTGTCGGTCGGCGATGCAACCGGCTTCCAACTCTACATCGACCGCACGTTGGATGCGCAGCAACTCGCCTGAGGCGTCGAGCGAGTCGAGGTATCGCTTCAGGTTGGTCCAGCCCACGCGTCGGCGAGGGGCTTCCCCTTTCAAATCCCGATGTACGGCCAGACTGCGCTGACCGACTGATTGATGAGGCGGCCTGCGCCGTTTGAGTCACATGGGAGATGAACCGACGCGCTGTGACGTGCTGGTGGTCGGTGCCGGTCCCGGCGGCGGCTGCGCCGCGTTGCACTCAGCCCGTCGCGGCCTCGACACGATGCTCATCGAGGACCACCCTGCGGTAGGTACCCCGGTGCACTGCGGGGAGTGCATCTCCGACCTTGCCGTGCGCAACCTGGATCTCGACATCCCCGACGATATCATCGCCCTGCCCGTGTCAGGAATCAGGGTCATCTTTCCTGACGGGACCTCCAAGTGTCTGACCGAGCACGGCTACGTCCTCGAGAAGCACCTGTTCGAGCGTTGGATCGCTGCAGA
>CALCOR010000183.1 GCA_937897085.1 uncultured euryarchaeote
CCGTCGTAGTAGGCGAACACCTCCTTGTCGTCCGAGTCGAGTGCCAGGCTGGCGTATTCTCCGACATCCCCTAGACTGGCCACCTTGATCTTCGACCAGGTGCCACCGATCTCTGGTCGGGTGAGCACCAGATCGTCGTTGGTCTCGTCGCGGTAGGCGAGATGCACCTCGTCTGCACTGTCGAGTTCCATACGCAGGTATCCACCCAGATTGGCGCTCCCGTTATCGATGAGTTCGGTCGTCCAAACGCCGTTCCCGTCACCGGTCGCCAGTCGCACGGAGTCGAATCCAGACAGATTCTGGTAGGCGACCAGCGGTTTGTCGTTCCCATCGAGTTCCAGATTGGTCCAGTATCCCGTGGTGTAGTAACTGCCCGAGGCGTTGACCTCGATGCGTTCCACCTGCCAGTTGCCACCGCTGAACTTCGCATAGCGCGGCCCCCACTCATACCAGGCGACGAAAGTTGGAGGTGGTCCGAGCACATCCTCCCCGGTCACGATGCGGCCGTAGTATCCGACATGCGGATTTCCGTCCGCATCGATCTCGATGTCGCTGTAGCGTCCGATGTCAGTGTACTGGGTCCAGTCAGTGTGGCCGAACTCACCCTCGTCCACCTTGCCATATCCCCATGTGTCGGTCGGCTGTTCCCAGGATGCGAAGGACAGGTTGCACGTGCAACGGTTGCCCTGACCTCCAATGGTTCCTGTGAGGAAGGTGTACCACTCGTCGTCATCTGAGGTGAGCGTGAAACCGATTCTCCCGCTTCCCTCGTAGGGGTTGTTGTTGCCGGTGTCCTCGCCCGGTGCCACGGTGCCGGTGCTCCAAGTGTTGCCGTCGTAGCGAGAGATGCGCAGCACCAGGTTCGTCACGTCGAAGGAGACGATTCGCGGGTTGCCCTCCGAGTCGATCTCGATCTCGGTGTACTTGCCGATGTCTCCGAAGGAGTACACTGTATCGATGATCCATGTCCAGCCGTTCCATTCTGCCACCTTCAGGTCCCGATTGGCGGCCCCGTAGTATGCAACCCAGATGTTGCCGTCGTCGGTGATCGCGCTGCTGGTCCACTGTCCGGTGTTGCCGTCATCGTCAGCGGTCTCGTGCAGCCATGAGGTCGCGCCGGCGCGGGCGGCTGCGGACCATTGTTCCATGTCGAGCAGTTCGCTGAGGTCCGTCGCTGGTTCGAGGCTGCTGGCAGGCGCCTCCTCAACGCCGATCATCGCCGGTGCGAGCGGCGCGAACATCAGCGCCATCAGCAGGGCGAGCAGTCGAGTATGAGAGGTGATTCTCACGGTCATCATCCGCGTCAGACCCCACTTTCTGATTAAGTCTCACGGCTGACTGACATCGAGTGATTATTGCGCTATTCACGCCTTGTGCGCCAAGCCGTGCATACGAATGGATATGAGGAAAGCCACCCCCTGTAGGGGGTGATGAGCGGAGCGGATGACCCGGACAACCGTCCCGAAGGCCTCCCCGACGACCTCGACCGGTCGGGTGACGGCGTCATCACGTCCGAGGAGTTGGTCGAGCACTTCGACCTCGATGACGATGGCGAGGTGACCGTCGAGGAATTCACCGAGGAGCACAAACAAGATCGCATTGACAAGGAGCTAGACCGGCTCAAGAAGCGGAACTCAGATGGCGGACGACGCTTCATCCGCGGCTTCGAGGACGTCGTGCTGTTCAGTGGAGTAGTCTACGGCGCCCTGTTCCTGGTTACGATGACCGTGCTTTCATCGGGCCAACTCATGGCCGACGAGGTTGGCGTGGACCATTACTTGTCCACCACCATCGTGGATCCGGGCCCGGAGTGCATTGACAATTCAAACAACACCTGGATGAAGGTCTGGATCGATGAGAATGTGAACCTGCGCGTCAGAGCGTACAACATCCCTCCTGAAACCGAGGTGGGAATGCGATGGCAGTTCGGCGTCAGCGAGGACAACGCAACCGGAATCGATGTTGCGATACCACTCGCTTCAGTAAACGACCCCGTTCCCGATGGAGAATACAACTTCGTTGTCAAGTTGTACAACATAACCGATGAGAACATCACCATTCATGACGTGTTCAACAGCGAACTACTCATCGATCCGATCACGGTCAAGGTGGTCGTCGAATCCGAGGTGGCCGGTTTGGACAAGTGGCTGAATAAGATCGGCATTGTAGATGAGCCAGACCTGAAGAAGATGGCGCACGTCGAGGATGATTCAGACCGCAGTTGCTGGAACCTGCAGCAACTCGGAGTCTGGGCATGGGCGCTCATGGGGGCAGAGTGGGCAGGTGGGCGCGAAACGGCGATGCTCGCCGGAGGCTCGGCGTCAGTGCCAGCGTGGTGGATGGCGTTCATCTCATTGTCCATGAGCGTGTTCTTCCTGTTCGTGCAGTATCCGCTGATGTACCGCTTCTACCATCGTGACACCGATGACATACTCTCCGATGATCAGGTGAAGCGGCTGGTGCGCCGTGCGCTCGAGAGAAGTGAGCGGAAGTTGAACATCGTCATCAATTGGGATGATTTCGACATGCGCAAACGGGACCTGTCAATCGATGTGCTGGTTCCCTACGAGACCACGCTGACGACCGTGATCAAAGGTGGTCAGGGTTCCAAGGGGATTCGCGATGAGATGCTCAACGAGGTGCTCGCAGAATTCAAGGAATTCCGTGAAATCACGCCGTTGCAATTGGATGCGAAGCTTCAGGGAGATTCTCGTGGCGGGCTCGAATCTCTGACAGAGGGTCGCTCCGACATATCACTCCCCGATGTCAGCAGCGAGCGCCCGGCGCTCGTCGAGGACTACTCCTCCTTCTTCGAGGACCTGAACACCCTGGCGAACGTCGAGAGGGTGGTCAAGAAGGCTCTCAAGGACTTCTGCGTGCTGCACCAACTCGTCGACAAGGGAATCTGGGTCGGTGTCGACGAGCAGCACGTGCTGGTGCGCATCATCTACCAGCCGAAGACAAGCTTCGCCTTCTTCCGCTTCTCCGAATCGTACATCGGTGTGCGCTCGCGTGTGCACGACCATCTGATGCTCACGGTCGGGGACCACATCGGGGAGCGGGAGTTGGTGGTATCAGCCAGCAACCTCGTGCACACGCTGGCCGACAGGTCGGCGGCAGGTCGCATCGAGGAGGGCAAGGGTGGGCTCACGGGACAGGCGTTCGTCGCCAAGCAGGAGGGAATCGCAGGAACGCTGCTGCAGAGCCGATTCGCGGCAGATATCCTATCGTCGGTGGAGTACGTGGCCCACAAGAATCGTGACCGCATCGACCGCTGGGGATTCTGGGGTCTGATCCTGTTCGTCTGGATTCCATTCATGGCCTCAGGTGTGCTGGTGGGCGCGATGCTCGGGCTGGTAGCCCGCATGTCCTTCCCACGGGTGTTGCTCGCTTGTTCCGTTGGAGGAGCGGCCGCCTCGATCACCTGGGCGTACACCGCCGAGGGCATCATCAACATCCTGCACGCGCTCAATGCAGACCTGTTCATCCCGATCATGATCTTCGTCATCTTCATGCTCGCTGTGATTCACATCCGCACCAACAAGCGCCGTCGTCAAGAGATGCTGTTCGAGGAGTCGAAGAAATTCTTCGGCGGCAATTAGGCGACGTTGCCGACCTTGTTGGCGATCCACAGACCGATGAGATAGGCCACCATGGTGAGCCCTACCGCCACGCCCATCGCTGGCCAGAACTCGGTTCCCCTGCGTAGAAGCACTGGCAAGGCGATGAACAGCACCAAGGAGGGAATCACGAGCCAGAGCACACCTTCGGCGAAGTCTGCTATCTTCTCGGTATCACGAGTGTCATTGTGCAGCCAGATCATCGCCAGTATCGAC
>CALCOR010000184.1 GCA_937897085.1 uncultured euryarchaeote
CAGGGACTCATGCTCTTATTGCCCCTGTATATCTTCTCGTTCGTGTGCACTTACGCGTGTTATCGACTTGATCAGGAAGCTCGCGAGGGTGATGTGTATGCCAAGCAAAAGGCTGCATATCATCGTGACATGGACCAATACCTCGATCTGAAGAAGGCGTACTACGAAAAGGCCGCGGATGATCTAGGGATGTCCCCTTCCACTGACGAAGAGTCTTGAGCGAGCCGGAATCCCCAATTGGGTGACCGCACCAGCCATGACCGATGTCGCTGCAGAGGGCCGGCTTGGAAGAGGTGTCTTCTGCGCTGGACGACATGGAAGCGGGCGGCGAGCAGGTCAACCTGCTACTCGTGCGCCGTGAACGTGAGCCACGAGCCGAATTCGCCCGCTTGGAGGAACTGCTTGCGCGAGCGCGCGGCATGGGTGTGCGCATAGAGGAGGGCTCCGACAGCGACCTGTGGCGGATGTCCAAGGAGACGGGAACTCCCGATGTGCTCGCTCTGGTTGGTCGCCCCGCTGACGCCACCTTGGAAGAGGTGTGCGCTCGCGGGGGGCTGGTCTGGATGCTCGCTGGCGCTCGCTACGCGGTGAACATCGGCTATTCCATCCGCACCGCTGAGGTGAGCGGCGCCGCCGCCGTGATCGTCGACACGGACATCAGCGGCGTCGAGCGGAAGACCGCAATTCGAACCTCGATGCGCGCCGACCGCTTCATTCCGGTGCTGTGGGAGGATGCGGCAGAAAGTGTGACAGCCTGGCGCGAGAGTGGCTTCCGCGCCATCGCCATCGAGGATGTCGGTACATCCGAGCCGTGGGATGTCGACCTGACGGGTGATATCATGCTCATCGTCGGCGGTGAACACGATGGGGTTCCAGAAGCGATACTGGAGCAGTGCGACGATGTCGTCAACATCCCGATGGCAAGGTTCGTCCCCTCGTACAATCTGCAGGCGCCGCTGGCGGTCGTCGCCCTCGAGGCCCTGCGCCAGCGCCGTACCCAGTGAGCGCGAAGATGTGAGAAGGATTATTCGTCTACACCCAAGCCTCAGTACGTGCCAGAGTGGTTTAGACCCAAGTTGATTCTTGCCGCCTTCTTGACGCTGTTCGCGTTGTTCATCGTATACCGCGGGGTGCTCTTCGGAGGCTACATCGTCACCGTTCCCAACAGCGCCGTATGGTCTGGTGGAGTCGGTAATCACTCAATAGAACTGGATTCGAGTGAGACGTACGTCACATGGGGCGGCACAGAAACATATGGGCACTACTCGATATGGGTTGGTGGTGCTGAGGTTTCTGAGTCAGACTACGCTTGCGATGATGCATGTGCCCAACTAGGTGATTATACTGAGATAAGTGGCATCAGCGGTGTCGGTGAGGCCACTATCGAGGTCACACAGGGAGAAGTATACATTCTCACTCAACAGGATTCGTGGGATCTGCCTACCGCCATCGAGCCGGAGATTCAAGGAATCTACAGCAAAGCGCAGATGGTCTGCGGGGTGTTGTGCTTGATTCCCTCCCTCGCGCTGCTCATCAAGCAGGTGAGGCGCTCTGATGAGGTCGAGTTGGAAGCGCCGGTGTCGGGCCAGACGGCTCCGCCGCCCCCACTTCAGTAGTAGTAGCGGCCTCATTCGTCGGTGGCTGTCTCGATGACCCATCTGTAACTGATTGCCGTCCAGGTCACCTCGACCTCTTCACCGGACTCGGTGATGTCGTAGAACGTGTTGATGGAAACCGTGACGTCGTTGACGTAGGTGCCGATGCCCTTGGCCCCGTTCTGCCAGCGTTCGTCGATCTCCTCCACGAGTACGTTCTCGGCGGCGTAATCCTGGCCATCGTACTCCGGGTTCACGTCGGCGTAGAGCACGATCTGCGGCAGTTCATCATTGCAGGAGTTGGATGCCCCCTCATGCTGCCCCCCTATCTGCGGTCCTCCATCAACCTCGGCGAGTTCCAACTGTGCACTGACATCATCGCAGAATCCCAGCCCCGCCTCGTCTGTCTCTGAGAAGTGCACACTCACCTGCACGCTGCCGATGGCCCACCCTTCGATGGCGCTGATCGAATACTGGAACGAATGGGTGGTCTGGTCGGTGATGAACGCTCTCTCGGAGACGGTCGCAGTCTCCTCCTCGAAGCGCACCATGAACGTTCCACGCAGGTCGGGAGGAGGTGCCTCTTCGGACGCCAGCATCCCGCTGATCAGCACATAACCACCCCATCCCCCGAGCACGAGCAGGATGACGATACCGCTGGCGATCCAGACGCGCGGGTTCACTTGAGCGAGCCTGAGCGCTGCGTTGCGAGCGAACTCAAGCGCCGGTGGCAGGTCAGCGTCTGCTCTCTCTGCCATCGTCATCTGGTGGGCATTGAGCGCAATAACCCTATGCAAAGACCCCGTCGCGCGCACGTGGGAGAAGAGTTCCACCTCTCTGAGCGGCCCGAGGAATCGGGCGTCTGCAAGGCGTTGGGCATCCGCTACGGCGAATTCGGCGACGGCAAGGCGACCATCCACTGCAGCGTCACCGAGGAGCACGTCAACAAGGGCGGCGTCGCCCACGGCGCGCTGTTCACGACGATGCTCGACACGGCGCTCGGAGGTGCGCTCGTGTCCACGTTGCGCATCGAGACGTGGTGCGCCACCGCTCAACTGTCAGTTTCGTTCCTCGAAGCAGGGCAGGTGGGGGACGAACTGACAGCACATGGAAGGGTAGTCAGGAGAGGCAAGGGGGTGGCGCATCTTGCCGGAGAGATCGTTGACCAGAAGGGGACAGTACTCGCCTCAGCGACCGGGACGTGGGCGATATTCGCCGCCAAACCGGACAAGTTTCCTGTCCGGAAATGAGATCGTCGACCGGATGATTCTTGAGTGTCAGTGTGAAACCTCTTCATAGGGCAGGACCACAGGGGGGTAGTGAGCGGCCATGTTGTTCGGTAGCAGTGATAAGTCTCAAGCGGGCCAGTTCTGGCTGCTTCTGGGACTGTCGCAGTTGTTCCTCGGAGCGTTCGCCATGGACCCTACCTATGAGTTCCTGTCGATGCTGATGGGGACCTCGGGTTGGGGATTCCTGGTGATTTCGCTCTACTTCTTCGTCAGCAAGATGAGGGATCGTGACTTCGCCAATTTCGAAGGTCGCTACAACCAGAACGAGAGTACGCTGATCTACCGCAACGATGAGGGGGATCTCTCTGAGTACCATCCTCCTGAGAAAAGTCGCAACTGGATGCGCATCCTCGTACTGCTCTGGTTCACCGGGCTGATTTTTGGCTCGACGTTCGTATGAGGGGGAGCTCTACTGTCAACTGCTGAGCCCGACGACGGTTCCGGCAGACAGTTCGTCTCAGTCGACCACTTGCTCGGCGGCTATTACTCGCTGTATCGACGCTTCTTCTTCCTCTTCAGTATCATGATCGTCGGTCTTCTCTCCCATTCTTTCGGCGCTCCGATCTGGGTGTCCACCGCCATCGCGGGATTCTCGATCGGCCCGATTCTGCTGCTCGAACAGTGGTTCGTTAATCGTTCCATAGGACAAGATTGACGGGGTTTCTAGGCCTCATCAGGGCATGTGGTCGGCGAACTGCTGATAACGTCGAAGCAATTGGGGGGGACCGGTCGCATGGCTTCACCGCTCGATTTCATCTCATTCGTTGCTGATGCCAGCGGTCTTGAACTGGTGTTCTTGCTCTCAGCCATCATCGGCAGCCTGCTGTTCTTCGTCTGGTTCCTGCTCACCATGATCGGTGGTGCCGCGGGCGACGTGCTCGAGGGTGTGTTCGACATCGACATGGGCAGTTCGGACCTCGCTTTCAAGGCGCTCACATTCCAAGGCATCATGGCCTTCTTCATGATGTTCGGATTGGTCGGTTTTGCCATGCTCAACTCAGATCAGTCTGACGCGATGGCAGCCATTGCAGGAATCGTTGCTGGCTCCATCTCATTGTGGGGGGTGGGTAAGATGTTCGAGGGTTTCAAGCAACTCGAGATGCACGGCAACGTCGACATCGAGAACGCAATCGGAGAGACCGGTTCAGTATACTCACGCATCCCGGCAGACGGACCGGGGCAGGTGCAGGTGACCTTTCAGGGCAAACTGCAGACCCGTGCTGCCGTGTCGGCGGATGGGAATTCATACGCTACTGGGGATTTCATCGAGGTGGTCGGCTTGGTCGGTGGCGACACCCTTGAAGTGAAGAAAGTAGAGAGAAGTGGACAAGAAGAGGAATGATTGGAGGAATTTGAGATGGCTAACGAATTTGCATGGACAGCGGTAATCATGGCGGTTATCGCGATTTTCGCACTGACACTGATGTTCTTGGCGTCGCGCTACAAGCGCTGCCCATCAGACAAGATTCTGGTCATCTTCGGCGCTGGGCCGGGCATGCAAGGGAAGGCTGCGAAATG
>CALCOR010000185.1 GCA_937897085.1 uncultured euryarchaeote
AGAGCACTCTCATCAAGACGTTGCTCGGCCTGATCCAGATAACATCGGGCGACGGCAAGGTGCTCGGATACGACATCAGGACACAGGGTGACTTGATTCGCCAGCGTATCGGATACATGCCGGAATACGACTGCCTGACCCCCGGACTCGAGGCGATCCATCAGGTCCGCTACTGCGGTGAACTGATTGGGATGAACCCGGAGGTGGCGATGCAGCGGGCTCACGAGGTGATGGAGGACGTCGGACTGCGCGACCAGCGCTACCGGGAGATCTCCACCTTCTCCACAGGGATGATGCAGGCGACCAAACTGGCATGCGGAATCATCCACGACCCCGAACTCGTCATCTGCGATGAGCCCACCAACGGCCTCGACCAGTCAGCGCGGAAGTTCATGCTCGACACCCTGTTCCAGGTGGTCAAGCAGGGCGGGCGCTCCATTCTGATGAGCAGCCACCTGATGGACGATGTCGAGCGCATCTGTGACCGCATCCTGATGATCCATGAAGGACGCGTCATCGCCCAAGGGCGCATCGATGACCTCAAGGCGATCGATCGGGAGATCGAGATATCTGTCTGGGGCGGAGCTTCGCGAATGGAGGAGGTTCTCTCCGACGCCGGGTTGAAACCACGTCGTTCGGGGCGCGTCATGCGCGTCGTGAGGGAGGATGATTCGACCTACGACCTCGTCCTAGAATGCGCTGCGAAGGCCGAGGTGCAGGTGCGCAAGATGGAGGACTACGAACCCTCGCTGGAGGATCTGTTCATCGTCATCATGGAGAGACTCGGATACGGTGTCAAGACATCAGCCGATCTGCTCAAGCAGACCCCCAAGGGCCGCGATATCGCTCCGGCGCATCGCTCCCTCACCGGAGGTGATATCTGATGGGGGACGACGATTTCGACATTGATGACTTGTTCGACGAGTTCGATTCTGCTGTGCAAGAAAACAAGGAGTCCA
This sequence comes from uncultured euryarchaeote, assembly GCA_937897085.1. Classification (GTDB taxonomy): domain Archaea; phylum Thermoplasmatota; class Poseidoniia; order Poseidoniales; family Thalassarchaeaceae; genus JAKUTA01. The sequence goes on from CALCOR010000185.1 coordinate 960, forward strand.
CCAGCAGCGACACACCTGCGGACGATGTGACACCAACCCCTCCACCTGCTCCAGATGCGCCGGCGACGGAGGCCGAGTACATGGGACAGGCTGGTCTCCAAGTGACCGGCCAGGCTCGACTGGAGGCGGCGTTCGGTTCAGGTGACGGCGACGAGGTGGCGATCGCTCAGGTCGCACAGGTGGCGCAATCAGAATCCGGCGGCACCATCTTTCACCAGATCTACCGGCCGTGGCGCGGTGAACTGAATCCACGCTGGATGCGCAACTGGGCGATTCTCCGCCACCATATCTACGGACTGTTCTCCAAGGGGCATCGTCCCTACCCGCTGATGACCAAACTGGTGATCTTCGGCGTGTTCATCTCTTCACTCGCCGATCTCGGCTTCATGGCGCTCGGCTCGCTAACCGGAGCGGAGGAGATTGAACGGATGTTCGGCATCAGCCGAGGCAACCTCTACGGACATGTGCTCGCTTTCTGGTTCCGCAATGCCTGCTACTATCCCATAGTGACAGCCTTGATCATCGGGGGCATCATCAGCGAAGACCGGCAGCATGGAACGAGCGCGCTCTACTTCTCCAGGCCGATCAACAGACGTGACTATGCGATGATGAAATTCCTCTCTGTGGGAATCATCCTCGGAGTGATCATCATCTTCTCGCTGTGCTTGTATTATCTGGGCGGAATCCTCGTCAACGGGGAGGGCTGGGCCTACCTCATCGATACCTTCGGGATGTTCCTCGCCGCGCTGGCAGCCGCCTTCCTGCTCGTGTTCACCTACACCAGCATCGGGCTGGCGCTCTCCTCTGTGAGCCAAGGAAAATTCTTCCCGGCCGTCGCCTTCCTGGGCATCATCCTCGGCACCAAGTTGGTCGCATTCCTCATCTCGACGCTGTTCGATCGCAGTGCCATCTACCTGATTTCACCCTATGACAACCTTGCCCATGTCGGCCAATGGATGATCGGGGTGAATCACACCTACGACCATCCCGCCGTCTGGAGTCTGGTGATGCTGCTGGTGATGAACGCCATCTCGATCTACGTGCTCTCGGCCCGCGTCTCCTCGCTGGAGGTGACCCGAGAATGATTCCGGACATGTCACAGGTCGGCAAGCCGACCGATGATGCGTGGGCTCCCGTCCCGGAAGCACCGCATGTGATGCTCGAAGGGGTCACCAAGGTGTATGGTCAGGTGATCGGCCTGAACGATGTCAGTCTGGCCGTGAAGGGTGGCGTGACTGGAATCCTAGGGATGAACGGGGCGGGCAAGTCTACTCTGTTCAAACTCATCGTGGGACGCCTGAAGGCGAGTCAGGGGACGGTGCGTCTGTTCGGGACCGACCCGTGGAAGAATCCAGCTCCGTATGCCCGCGTCGGCTACGTGTCTGAGAGCGAACAACTCTACGATTGGATGACCGGGCTCGACTTCGTCACCACCTTGGCACGGCTGTTCGGCTACACCCGGGATGAAGCGAAGGAACGTGCGCTGCACGTGCTCGACTTCGTGGGCCTGGCGGATGTCGTCAACAAGCAGATTGGCAAGTACAGCAAAGGAATGCGCCAGCGGGTGAAGATTGCCCATGCTTTGGTGAACGACCCTGACCTGATCATTCTCGATGAGCCGCTGGCGGGATGTGACCCGTTGGCACGCACGACGGTGATGAACGTCGTGCGGGAACTCGGGGCGATGGGCAAGACAGTGCTCGTCAGTAGTCACATCCTCAACGAGATCGAGCGTATCACCGAGCAGATCATCATCCTGCACAACGGTCGATTGTTGGCGCTTGGAAACCTGCACGCGATTCGCGAACTGCTCGACCAGCACCCGCACCGCATCCTGCTGCGCACCGATAATCCGCGCAAATTGGGCACCGCGTTTTTGCCGCACAGCGATGTCTACGGCGTGCGCTTTCCCAAACCGGACGAACTGGTCATCGAGACGAACAATCTCTCCAGCGTGCACAAGGCGCTGCCGGAGATCTGCATCGCCAGCGGGGTGCGCGTGACCGCAATCGAGAATCCAGATGACAATCTGGAGTCGTTGCTGGGATACCTGATGGAGGGGCGCTCATGATTCCGGAGCAACCTCCGGACACGCCGATGCCCGACGCGCTCGAGATGCAGTTGGCTGACGCTCGGCCGCGGTTCGAGGAGGCTGCTGCTCAGGAGCCAGCTGCTCAGGCGCCGACTGGAAGAATTGGCCAGATGCAGGCGCAGGCGGCCCAGGCTCTGCGCCCACTGACCAACACGGTATGGAGCAAACTCGACCGAAAGGCGACCGCAATCGCCGAGTTCACTCTGCGGCAGTACCGTACGAAGAGCTCTACCTGGGTTGTGCTCGGCATCGGCCTGATGTTCGTGACGATGGTGATGTTGTTCTACGCCGAGGCTATGGCCACCGGATTCGATTCGTACGACAACGATGGAGACTCGGAGGACTGGGATGGTGACGGATATCCGACAGGTCAGGAACGCCGCTACGGAACCAGCCCGTGGAACGCGGACGACCATCCCGACCCGGAGACGGTTCCCCCCGACCCAGCATCGGTGTGGATAAACGAGGACCCGCTCGACTTCGACGGAGATTTCCGCAACTCGAACCAAGGATTCGATGATGATGGCGACTGTACCGGTGAGGGTTGGAGCGACCCGAACTCGCCGGAACTGCCAAGCCGAAATGATCGAAACGGTGACGGTCACCCATGCAACGTCTACTATCGGATGAACTCCACTACTGGGATGGTCTATTCAGTCAACGGCGACCCGAACGTGGATGAGGACCCGGACGAATCCGTCTTCCTGAAAGAGGCCCTCCATCGCTCGTTCCTGCTCGGATTCGGGAAGGTGGGATTCACCTTCCTGTTGGGTGTCTTCCTGCCCCTGTTCCTCGCCACCGGGCTGGTACGTGACGAGATGGAGCGAGGCACGATGCACTACCTGCTCGGTAAGCCCATCGCCCGCGCCGAGGTGCTCACCTATCGGCTGCTCGGATACGTCACCTTGACCTGGCCGTATGTCACTGGGCTGGTCATCATCACCGCCATCGTCTCCGGTCTGCTCGCCCCCTCTGATGGATTCTATCGTTGGCAGGACCTGCCGCTCTGGCTCGGCGTGCTGGTCGCCTCGTGGATGGTGTTGCTCGCCTATGGTGCGGTATTCAGCGTGTGCGGAATCATCTCGCCGAAGTACGGGGTCTTCATCGCCATCGGACTGGGTGTCTGGGAGTTCCTCATGGCCATGGTCTCGCTCGCCGACCCTACCTTCCCGCTCACCTACCTGTCGATATCGCATTGGGGCATCGAGATCATCAACTGCGCCGCACTGCTCGCCTATCCCGATTTCATCTGGATGATACAGGTCGCCGAGTTCCACGGATTCGGTGCCGACATCGCGCTGCAGGTGTTCTGGTCTCCTCCGAGCGCGGTACCGGGAAGTGCGCTCGCCTCGATGGTCGTAGCGTTGTTCGTCCTGACTCTCTATACGGTGTTCGCGCTGTTCATCGGTCAGGCGATGTTCAAGCGGCGCGAGCTCGATTGACTTGAGTTGGTTCGATGGTAGTGGCAACTGATTCGAAAGCGACCCCCGCCTGCTACGAGGGCGACATGTCGTCGCTGTGGCGGCTGGACACGCTCGAACCGCTGCAACGTCTCTCCTGGTGGTGGTGGTGGTGGCTGGTGATGCTGCCCGATCCGCGACACCCGGGCCGGACACGGCAGTTGATGGTGCTGTGGTCGACCAAGGACACTGAGCGCATCTGGGTCAGTGGGCACGACTGGCATGCAGGGGGAAGAACCCGTGTCGACGAACACGGCGGAATCACCTTTCCCGGGATGGTCGCAGCGTGGTGGTACGACGGAGAGCAGATGCACGAGCCGCTCGTGCTGCGCGAGGCGCGCTTCTGCGCGCTCGATTCTACGCATCCCCTGTGGCCACAGAACGGCGAGGCGGCCGCGGCTGGTGGCGAAGGAGGCGGCGGAGCGGTGGTGCCGCTGCTCAGCGATGACCTGTCGATGGGCCTCGCGGACGACCGAAGTCACTTCTGGCTGAGACTGGAGGCGGATGAAGCGGCGGTGGCGAACGGCGCTCCGGCGCGGTTCGACCTGCGCATGACACCATGGAACCGGGCCATCTCGGGGGTGGAGTATTCGCACAACGAGTTCAGCCTCGGAATGGGATACGACATCCTGCGCATCCACGGAAGCGAGTGTACCGGAGAGGTTGGGGGCGAGCAGGTGGCGGGAACCGCCTACTTCCAGAAGGTGTGCGTTCAGGCCCCGTCCATCCCGTGGTTCTGGGGGATGCTGCATTTCTCCGACGGTTCCTACCTCGACTGGTTCCTCCCGCACGCCTCATTGACGCTCACCGCCAAGGATGATCGGCCATGGAAAGCGCGTGACTTTGCTCGTCTGCCGCTCAA
>CALCOR010000186.1 GCA_937897085.1 uncultured euryarchaeote
CAGCCGAGAGTGATGGTGACTGGATCGGCCTCGACCTGTTCTCCGGCGAACTACGAGCCATGGATGGGGCGGGTGTGACCGAACCTCTACGGGTGACGCGCACCACGCTCGAGGGCGCCACTGAAGCAGCGATATCCGTGCTCAGAATCGACGACGTGCTCTGGGCCAAGCAGGATCCGAGTGAACCGGACTGGCAAGACGACCCCGAGTATTGAGTCGGGAGATTATTCAAGGACGTAGAGGCCGTCGGCACTACATGCAGCCGCAGAATCAACCTCAGTCCATCATCGTAGGACAGCCGGCGCAGTTTGGTGGTGCCGCCGCTCCATACGCTGGTCAGGCTGTCGTGATGGCTGGGCCGCCGTCGCAGGCTGCGAAGGTCATGGGAATCCTAGTGATGGTCTACGGCGGATTAACGCTCTTAGGAGGTATATTCAACGCGTTCGCTGGACCTTGGATGAACGAATATTTAGGTGCAATGTCCCCCGAATTTCAGGAATACGCCACTCCAGACTGGGTGTACTATCTGCAGGGATTGATTGGTATCATCGCGGGAGTCGCATTCCTGTACAGTGGCTGGATGATTCAGGATTTTCAACGGAAAGGAATCTACTACACCTGGGGACTCCTTGGCATCTTCTTTCTGCTTGGGATAGTGTTGGTAGCGGTCATGCCATATCCAGACGTTGAAGGAATGGACTCAGGATCGATGAGGATGATTTCGGTCGGGGCTGGAGTGGTGGGTGGACTCTGCAGTAGTGGAATCTGTGGCGTACTGACAGCCATCCCGCTGTTCATGAACAATCACGGCATGAAGTGAATCTGAGGCGATTCAAGCCGTCTCCAGCCGCTGGTCTCGCTTGAGATTCTCCAGCATCTCCGCCACGATCTCCTCGAGCCCGAACTCGTGTCCCCAACCCCAGTCGGCGCGCGCCACCTCATCATCGACGACATCCGGCCATGAATCGGCATACGCCTGCCGCTCATCGGGAGCATATTCCACCTCGAAACCGGCAACGTTTCTCTGAATCTCAGTCGCCAGTTCCTCAACGCTGAAAGAGACCGCTGCAAGGTTGTAACTCGCAGGACAAGTCAAC
>CALCOR010000187.1 GCA_937897085.1 uncultured euryarchaeote
CGACCTCAAGGACCACCTGCTCTCGTCCTGATCATGCGAACGGGATAGTTGGCCGCTTCGGCGCGCCCGAGATGCTATATATTCTCCTTGGTTAGTTTGCGATACCGGGGCGTGTAGTATGACGATGAACGTGACGAAAGTGACTTTGACGGGAAGTTGGTTCTTCCTGACTATCTTGATGATTGGAATGAGTTGGGGGGCAGCACTGCCTCCGGCGGAGGCTGTTGATGATGAGTCCTCATCGTCCTCGACGATCGAGGGCGATAACGACTACATCGACACTTACTCCGTGATGGATCTACCATCGGAGACTCCCAATGTGGAGTACGCGATGAGTCCCGACTCTGAACTGATCGGGAAGAGAGATTCCCATCGCAAGTTCTTCAAGACCGATGAGGGGTACAGTGTCGCCATCTATCCCGACCCCATCCATTACATGTCGGACGATGGGACCTGGGACGACATCGATAAGACGATCATCCCGAACCAGTATGGCTGGGAGGTGACCGAGAACACCTTCGAGACTGCGTTCCCTCTCAACGTCGAGGATGGCATAGTCATCAGTGATGACAAGACGAGTTCAGTCATCATCACCGGTATCCAGCCCGAGATTGTCCTGTTCAACAACCTCACATTCTCCAGCATTCCGTTCAAGGAGATCGCTCCCCCTGCGACGGAACAGACGCGAGCCGGTGGCAATGTCATGCGCTACCCGCTGTACGATGGAATCTCCCTCGACTACACCGTGATGACCACTGGTGTCAAGCAGGACCTCATCTTCGAGCGCGAGCCCTTCCTCCCCGTCGGGGAATCACAGGCCGAGTGGATCGGACTGAAGGAGACCTTGGTGCTACCCTTCCAGACAGGACTCTTCGCTGACGACTTCGACCTGATCGAAGATGGCTTCCACGAGTTGCAGGGCCGGCTCTCGATCCGTGACATGTCCACCGGTGTCGAAGTCGCCTCCATCTCACAACCAACGCTGTATTCGCTCACGGATCAGACGGTCCGGTATGAGGCGACGTACTTCCTCACCGTCCGCGGTGAGAATATCGAGATCATCACTGCGGTCCCCATGGACTGGATGGCCGGAGACAAGGCAGTGTATCCGATGTCCCTCGACCCGACGGTCAAGATCCTGAATGGTGGCTCCGGCTACGCCTATTACTACTACCAGCAGAGCTGGTGGACCCGCTCATACGTCTCTTGGTACGACACCGATTGGACGTTCAGCCTCTGCCGTGGTGTGCAGCGCTCGTACTCCTACCCGTATGACGGTTGCACCTCTGGCACGTCCTATCGTGATTACATCTACCAAGGATGGCACAAGTTCGACATGAAGGGCACCTTGCTCCCAGGGGCTTCGATCACCAGCGCGAGGCTGGTCCAGTACATGGGCTACCTGAACAACGGTGTCGACACCAAGTACATGATGGACGCAGTCATCCTGCGTGACTGTTCCACGAGCGGTTCGACGGCCAACCCTATCGTGAACTGTCCGAGCAACAACTATCTGGACCCGTCAGCCTACCGCGGTGGCACGTCCTCCACTTCAGCGAGTACCACAGCGTTCCGGTACTTCTCCTCCCTTGAATACGCCGACATGTCGCATTCTCTGGCAGGTTATCTGAAGCACCCGAACCAGCAAGGTTGGAAGAACATCTCTATGACCGACCCGGCCATCGTTCAGGAGCTCGGCGCCAGAGCCAACACCTCACAGGGCTGGATCGGCCTGGGCGTCCGCGTCTCGAAGAACGACACCATGCCCTGGTCGAACGTCTGCGCGGTCAATTCCCGCGACACCTACCGATGTGGTGGCAAGGCCACCTACCTGAGGCTGGATTACTCCGGTGGCATCGACAACTCAGGACCCATGATGGACTTCACGCCGTACGAGGGTGACTCGTACCTCGATCGCGACCGCCATCTGTACACCTCGATGGTCGATGTGTCAGGTATCGACACGAGCTCTGGGAATGAGCCTGGGCTGTTCTACCGTGTCACACCCCCCGGTGGCTCGGCGAGCGCCTGGACCAGGACCGATGCCTCTGAGATCACGACGTCGAACATACGCTGGGGTTACCAGAGCTTCGGCATCAATTCCGGCTGGCTGACACAAGGATTCTACACGGCAGTGATCCCAGCGACTGGTCTGGGTCAGGTCGATTACTTCTGGGCTGCTCAGGACGCACACCAGAACTCGAATCTGGGGACCGCGCCGGCCGGCGGTTCTGGCGGCATGTCGAATGTGACCGATGCTGCCAACATGCCTCCGTCCTTCTACACGTTCAATGTGCTCGACACGACGACATCAGCCGACGAGAAATGGACCGTCCTTATTGACGGGATGAACAACGGTCCATACCAGTATCAGTCAGGTGGACGCGCCATCCATAAGGATCAGATGACGATGTGGGAAGGCGAGGACGTCAATGAGATTCTCTGGGAGTTCGACACTGCCGGCTGCGGCTATTGTTGGTCAGGCGATTCAGAGACCTCTTATTCCGATTCCAAGGGTTGGAACATCAGGTACGATGAGGGCTGCACCAGCTTCTGCTACCGCTACAACCAGAACTACGTGAACTCGCGGCAATCGGTGAGCTGGCTCGACGCGGTCGGGAATGATGGTCCCGAACACAACCTCCTGTATCACTGGAATACCGATCTGGACCGCTGGGGCATCATCGGGGTCGATGATGACGATACTGGAATCGTCGAACCGATCTCGGACGGTGACTACACCTACTACTCGACCTGTTCGAACTGCGGAGCATGGAGCTGGTCAAGATGGGATGGATCGACCAGCTACGCATGGAACCGCGCCGTACCGGTTCGAGTCGGTGAGAACAGCTTCACCGGCAACTGGGGTAACAAGAAGATCTCCCAGAGCCAGTCGAACGGCGATTACACTCACCTGTGTATCACGTCGAACGGCTTCCACCACTTCATCGACACCTCGAGCGAGGCACCCAGTTACTGGAGTTGCACGTACTACTCGTGGAATGTCAGATACATGAACAGTGGTCGTTACAACTACATGTTCAACGGCTGGATGCACGGTACCGCCTCCTACATCGGCGGCACTATGAGTCCGACATGGAGCATCTACAGCAAGGTCTCACCGATCAAGCCGGTCCCAGACACCTTCCCACCGAAGGTCGAGGACCTCGCCGAGCTGGGTGACTCATACGTCACCGCGCCACGGCGCGTCACAGCTCTGCTCAGCGACGCGGGTGATCCACCCGCAGGTCTGAACGTCACGGCCGATGGTGGCCCGACACTGAGTTACGTAGCGGAGTACGGTATGGGACAGGTACACGACCCGACACCTGGGTCCTGTGGTATCACAGACACCAATTCGGTCATCGTCTCTGAATGGAATGGAGTGGATTCTTCGTCATCAGTCACTGATACGTTTTTCGGTACTGCCGCTGGTAACGGTGGCGACTGGTTCGAGTTGACCGTCGTCGGTAACGGTAGTTTCTCTGAGGTCGACATGCGGAACTGGGTGATCACGGCAACTGATGGGACTTCGTCTTACGACATTGAGTTGAACAACGATGACCAGTGGTGCCGCGTGCCTTCAGGCGCCATCCTGACCTTCATCGATACGACCTCGGCCAACAATGGCCCCGGCCTTGCCACCTGGCTCAACAAGACCGTTGACGATAGGTGGGCATGGTCGAACTTCTATACTGGGGACTCGAGGTACTTCAAGAGCAGCTCGGCCACGACCTTCAATGGTGTATTGGAAGGGAGCAGCGCTCCTTGCGCTTCCGGCGTGAGCGTCACCATCAAGGACAGCACTTCCACCGAGATCAGCAAGGCTGCCGAATGCGATGCTTGGGGAGGTGTGGCAACAATCCAAGTGTTCTCACTGCAACTGAATCCGACCAATGTAGCATCAGGTGCTTGCGGAACACCCGGGGCCTGCTCGTATATGGCAACATCATCCTCGACGTTCGGTGAACCGAATCCTCATTCTGCAGGTGGGACCGCTGATTTCAGTGACCTGAGAAAAGGCTGGGCCATGGAGGTGTCCATGAACCCCTCGAGCGGCAGCAAGGCTGCCTGTGCCACCGGGACCTGCGAGTGGTATGCTCTGATCCCTGGTGCGGCTCGCTCATCCGCCGTCACCTACAACATGAGCCTCCAGGACGTCTCGACTGTACAGACCAACAGCTTCACGTCAGCCGACTGGACCTACGAGATCGGTCAACCGACCAAGGTCTACGTGATCGAGTGGCACGACATGACGCCGGGCTACAACAGCCAGTACAAGGCGACCTATCAGGTCCGCATGTACGACGTCACCAATGAGGTCGAGTTCCTCTATGATGAGGACATCAGCGCCTACTACGATTTCCGTGTCGTCGGTTACCAGAACTTCGCCCGCAATGCAGGGCATCAGTTCGAGTCAGCGACCCAGTCCTCGTACAGTGGCGGCAACCCCTTCACCACCAACTACCGGTTCTCGACCACGAGTTCTACCTCTCACAGCCACGAGGAGTTCCAACTCGGTATGGACGAACTGACCAATCCGGATATCCACATGCAAGGACGCGCTGATGGTTATCCGTACGGTTACTACTGTTACTACATGTACTACTACTACAATTACGCTAAGCACTGTGGTTCAGCCATCCAGTGGCCTGCGGACTTTGAGTTCGATTACTTCGGCTCCACCTATGGTGGCTCCGGACAGTCGTCTGACTGGCTCGCCGTCGGTCGATTCGGTGGCATGTGGTTCACCCGATCCAACCCAACACAGTACCAAGGGATCAGGATGCCCGCCTACTATGCCTACCTCGACGAGACCGGTCTGCCTGGGACCAGCAACAACGCGCCCCAAGGCCTGATCGCACCGTTCTACTCGGGCTATTCCGCCTACTACTGTTACAACAACAACCAGCTCGAGTGCAGCATAAGGTCGAAGATCCTGCCCTTCGAAGGCGCAGGGATCGACGTGAAGACCGACATCACGAAGGATACGGTCTGGGACAAGGCTCTCAGCCCGATCCGGATCTCTCCATCCAGTGGCAACACCCTCACGATATCTGCGAACCTGCAGATCGATCCGGGTGTCGAGGTCATGGTGAAGCCTGGCGTCGATATCCACATCGCGAACCAGGGTTCCAGTTGTAACCAACTGAGCATCATGGGTTCCATCGAGGAGCCTGTGACCTTCACGACGATGGAGCCGGGCAACAACTGGGAAGGTATCTCGATCACCACGGACAACTCTTGTTCGGGCAAGGCAGCCCAGGACAGACACCACATTCAGGATGCCCACTTCGAGTTCGCTGAGGTAGCGATCCGTGCTGGTTCATCCCAGGATGGGACATCCACCAACAACGATGTCGGACCGATCACGTTCACGAACGTGACCTTCGAGAATGTGGGCACGGCCATCAGACATGGCTCAGGTGCGGGGACCGATCTGACACTGAACAATGTCGATATCAGCCGTGCTGATGATGCGTGTCTGGATCCACCGGATTCCTCGGTCGTGAGGGTCACCGATTCGACCTTCACTCTGTGCAACATGGATGGGGGCGGTTCACTCGGTGCCATCGTGGTGCCCGATGGTGGTGAGCTTCACCTCAACAATGTCGACATCATCGACTCGGACACCAACGCAATTGCATCGGGCGGGATGGGGATGCCCACCGTGGTCACCATGGATGACGTGGACGTCACGTGCAGTTCGCTGTGCGGTCGCCAGTCGGGTGCCGTGGTCGAATTCGAACCTTCATCGGCTGGGGCGGATGAGATCACCATCAACGATCTCACCG
>CALCOR010000188.1 GCA_937897085.1 uncultured euryarchaeote
ATGAGATTGCGAGCCGGTAGGCGACCGTGTCACCGAGCACGAATTCTGTTCCGTTAGCAGGTTCCAGAACCACCAGCGAGAGCTCCCTTGGCGGAACGATTACGAGTTCACCGTCAGGACCAGAGAGCCAGTCGGGTGCGGGGTTGCCAGCACTGTCCTCAAGCGACACCTCCAGGTGGTAACGTCCGGGCTCAGCATCGGTCGTGTCCCAGTCGGCGTAACCGGTGGTATCCGAGGTGCTGTAGACCAGCAGTCGGTCGACGTGTTCTCCGGCATCGGTCGAAACATCCACCGCGGCATCGATGCTCTCATCGGTCTCAGCGGACCATTCGATTGTGGTGCGCCAGACATTTGGGTTGGTCGGTGACCAATCGAAGGAGACTGAGATTAGATCAGGGGCGAGTCGGTCAACGATGGTGACGGTCGCATCGGTGCTCGGTCGCGCTCCATCTGCGTCCATGTCTGATAGTTGGACATCGACGAGTTTGACCTCCGCGTCCCACACCCCGAAGTCGTAGCGACCGGTTGTCCAGACGCCCGTGTAACTCACTGCGGAGTCATCCCAAGCGAGCGGAATCGAGGTCACCTCACCGCCTTCGCGTCGAGTCAACTCCACCGAGGCATCGAGACCAGCGCGGTCGGTCAGCTCCTCGACTGTGAAGGTGATCGGCTCATCATGGCGCCAGGTGCCGGTCAGCATTCCACCTGAGAACGGCCCGCTGCTGCTGCTCAAGACGAAGTCCGAGACCTCCGGTGGGCCGGGCAGGATGCTGACCTGCAACGAGGGAGAAGGATTGGCGGAATTACCAGCATCATCCTGCATGTCACATGAGAAATCGAGCAGGGTCTGCGTCCCAGGACTGGCGTACGACGCTGAATCATACGACAACAGGTACGCTTGGCGCTGTGCACTCCATTGCATCTGGTCGGGAGCCGCAGTGCTGTTCTGACCACTCAGTTCAAGCAGACAGAGGATGGTGAGGTTCTGCTCGCCGATCTGATCGGTCACCAAGAATATCAGCATGTCACCGTGGCGGGCCTCGGTGGTCTCGACTCCATCTACTTCCA